>DAOVWV010000042.1 GCA_030636485.1 Methyloprofundus sp. | reverse complement strand
GGTGTGATAATCTGCCCCTCCCCCGGTATCGTTCTGACTAAATGATGAAACTGACGTTTAATCGCCTGCAAATCATCAAAAATATCCGCATGGTCAAATTCCAGATTGTTTAACACACAAGTCCGTGGACGATAATGTACAAATTTTGAGCGCTTATCAAAAAAAGCCGAATCATACTCGTCTGCTTCAATGACAAAGAAATTCGACTCACCTGATCGCGCTGAAAGTCCAAAGTTCATGGGTATGCCACCAATCAAAAAACCAGGCTTAAAACCTTGATACTCCAGAATCCAGGCCAACATACTCGTTGTGGTCGTCTTGCCATGCGTCCCCGCGACTGCCAGAACCCACTTATCCTGCAACACATATTCGGCTAACCATTGTGGACCGGAAGTATATTTCAGCCCCAGATTCAACACGGCTTCCACTTCTGGATTTCCGCGTGACATAGCATTACCAATCACCACCAAATCAGGCTTAATGGCTAAATTATCAGCACTATATCCCTGCATTAACTGAATGCCTTGCTCTGCTAACTGGGTACTCATAGGCGGGTATACATTTTGGTCAGAACCACTAACCGTATGCCCAAGCTCTCTCGCTATTAAGGCAAGCCCGCCCATAAATGTACCGCAGATACCTAAAATATGGATATGCACAAAAATCTCCTGATTAATAAAGTGTGTATCATTCCTGGCAGAAATCAATGCGCCAACAATAGGGTTCCGCTAGAGTTTGTACTTAGGAATGTGCAGCATAAATACTTGAGGGGAGAAAAAAAGAGTAGGATAGGCAGCTAATTTAATGGTCCAGCCATTTGCTTGAAACAATACCCTTTCCCGGTTTTATGGAAAAACCTGAACGCGAAATTCGTACTCACCTAATGTATTTAGGTTTAAGGTGGGGGCAATCAGGGAGATGCCTAACTTCTCATTATCTACTGACACCTGAACTAGGCAAAGGCCGTCATTCCTGCATGCCGTTAGCAGGAATCCATGTTCAACGTAGATTCCCGATAACGCTTGTGCCCACGTTTGACTGGGTAGACTTCGGGAATAACGACCTTACCCAGTCAAGCTGAGCACACGCTTTGCCTGCATTTACCTGTGAATAATGAGAGGTTACAGCAGGTGTTCCAAAACAACAATCATTTATGCTAGCCTAGGTTACTTAACTGTAGCCGATGGTTTAAGAGCCTCTTTCTGTTCATCACCCAGATCAAGCTGCATCTCTCTAATAATCATTCTCAACTCTTTATGGCGCTGTTTAATGGGGCCTAGTTCTGCTTCAAGGCCAGCAATGCTATCAGCAACACTTTCTTTAGAACCACTAATTTTACGCAACATTTGCAAACGGCTTTCTATTTGCTTCTTATGGTCTTTAATTTGATGCAGTAGAGGTGAAAGTACAGTATTAGCCCATGTGCCTGCATCCATATGTGCAACTTTCAGCACTTCACGGGCTTTATAAATAATCGAACTATATAATTTTTTCACAACAACACTTTGCTCAGTCATTGTTGTTTTTGCACTGGATCGAAAAAGCTCCCCTTCTTCAAAGATTTGCTCTAATTCAAACTGGTACTGTTTAATAGAAAATAAATGCGGTTCGATTTCCTTAAAACCATATTCATCTCTAAATTTCTTATGAATTGCTTTAACAAGACGGCGCGTCTCATTCGTTGTATCAACAGCATCCTGCAATAAATCACGTAAATCATCAAATAGCTTACGAATATTTTGTTTCATGCCATAAGTCGTCAGGCTTTTAGACATATCCTGTCGAGTGTTACGAATAATTTCATCAATCCGCTCTATTGCCAAAGAGTCCACCAACATCTTGGCTTGCACACCAAAAACCCGTCGACTTGCCTGAAAATGCTCGACATTAGCCAGATATGAATTTTGACGATCCCGTGTTTCGGCCATCAACTTACCCGTCATATCCGCATTTTCAAAATCTATTTTCTTAAACTCCTCTAACTGCATAAGCGAGTTCTTAAATTTTGTTTCAGTCAGACTTAAAGATTCTTTAACCAAAAAACCAATGCTACGCGATACCGTCTCTTTTAAAATAACACGCCGTTGAGACAGGATATCATTTGATAAATACGTTTCTAGCCCTTTTAACCGGCTTTTTTCCAATAAATCCGCATCTGCTTTAATTTTTGCCAGTAAGGCCTGCTTCGCAGAAACCGGAAAAAACAGTTTCTCATCTATTCCTAGAATTTCAGCAGACTTATGAATTTGTGATTTAATGGATGCCTCATAGCCTGACTCACCCGACAAATCATCCCACATGGAATCAATCTTATTCATCACCACGGCAAGTCCCTGTTTACCAGAACCACGCGCCACAGCAATATGACTCCGCCACATATCCAGGTCACTCTTAGTGACCCCCGTATCTGCTGCCAGGACAAAAATAATCGCTTGTGCACTCGGCAACATATTCAAGGTTAACTCAGGCTCAGTTCCTAAAGCATTTAACCCTGGTGTATCCAGAATACACAAGCCTTCTTTTAATAAATCATGCGGAAAACTGATCAAAGCATGTCGCCAACATGGAATCTCGACTTCTTCTGCATCTAACATCCCTAGCTCAGCCGCCTCACGCTCATTCCATAAACCTAACTCATCGGCGACTTTTTTAGGGACTTTCTTGACCGCAATCAACTGTTGAAATGCTTCTTGCATTTGTTGAGGTGAATCACAATCCAAGTCAATTTGTGTCCAGTGCTTAGGGTTTTGCTTATATTCAATTAAGGAAGTATCTTCCTTGCGGGTTTCTATATTCAACAGCCGAATATAACTACCTTCCTTGTCATAAAATAATTCCGTAGGGCACATTGTGGTACGTCCGGGAGATGAAGGTAGAAGCCTAACCCCACTCTCGGCAAAAAATAACGAATTAATTAACTCAGTTTTACCACGGGAAAACTCTGCTGCAAAAGCCAGGGTAATACGATCATTACCTAATCCATTGAGAATATTTAAAATAGTATCATTACTTTGTACATCGCTTAAGCCATAACGCTTACGCCATTCATTGTACATTTCAATTGCCTGAATAATATCTTCTCGCCATTGCGAATATTCATGTAGCTGCTCTTTAAATTCCATACATTTCGCGCCTTATCACTGATATCGACAGTAACCGTATTTATTACACAAAAACACGGGTTACCTACATTCAAACTGCTTTTTTTGCCTACCTGTTAGAGAATTGTAGACTAAAATTTAAAATCTGTTAAAAATATTGCACATCACTTGTTTAATGACGCTTAAAAATCAAGTCCCACACACCATGTCCTAAACGCAAACCTCGCTGTTCAAACTTTGTCAATGGTCTATAAGCAGGTCTTGGGCAATAATTTTGATCAGTACTCTGGTTACTAAATTGCTCAGCTGCAGACAGAATTTTTAACATATGCTGCGCATAATGCTGCCAATCAGTTGCTGCGTGAAAGTAACCACCACTCACTAATTTTTTCGCTATTAAGCCTAAAAAACAAGGGCGTACAATACGCCGTTTATGATGTTTTCTTTTATGCCACGGATCAGGAAAAAATAAATGCACTGCCGATAAGCTATGCTCGGGAATACATTTCTCCAAAACCTCTATTGCATCATGATAAAAAACCCTGACATTACTAATCCCTTTTCTTTCCAGTTGCGCCAGTAAATTACCCACACCTGGTTTGTGCACTTCTATGCCAATATAATCTTTATCGGGATTTTCTTCGGCAGTTTTTGCCAGACTCTCACCATTACCAAAACCAATTTCCAGAACAACAGGCGCACTACGTCCGAAAATAACAGAAAAATCGCAGCTCTCCTCATGGTTTAGGCAATATTTATCCCACAAAGATTCTAATGCGAATCTTTGTGCCGTTGTCATCCGCCCAATACGACGAATAAAACTCTTGATTCTTGGTATATCCTGCCCTTCAGCGAGCTTTACCATACTCGCTTACCCAATTAGTCCATCTAACGGCGAAGAAGCCGAAGCAAAACGTTTTCTTGGCATACGCCCTGCCAAATAAGCTTCACGCCCAGCTTGAATCCCTTTTTTCATTGCCGAAGCCATTAATATCGGATTTTGTGCAGCAGCAATGGCTGTATTCATTAACACACCATCACAGCCTAATTCCATTGCAACGGCTGCATCTGATGCAGTCCCCACCCCCGCATCAACCAAAATCGGCACCTTGGCATTTTCTACTATGGTTAATATATTATACGGATTACGCACTCCCAGACCTGACCCAATGGGAGCAGCAAGTGGCATCACTGCCACACAGCCAATTTCTTCCAAACGCTTGGCAATAATGGGATCATCATTGGTATAAACCATGACATCAAACCCGTCTTTCACCAATAGCTCTGCAGCTGCCAGGGTTTCAATAATCTCAGGTAGCAAGGTTTTCTGGTCAGCCAAAACTTCTAGTTTGACCAGTTTATGTCCCCCCAGTAACTCCCGCGCCAAGCGGCAGGTCCTCACCGCATCATCGGCACTAAAGCAGCCGGCAGTATTAGGCAGGATGGTATATTTATCAGGTGAAATCACATCCAACAAATTGGGTTCATCAGGATTTTGGCCAATATTCGTCCGTCGAATAGCCACCGTTACAATCTCTGCACCACTTGCTTCAATAGCCAGCTGTGTTTCCTGCAAATCCTTATATTTGCCTGTACCGACCAACAGCCTGGATTTAAATTGTTGCCCAGCCACAGTAAAGCCATCTTCCTGCCCACCTCCAATGGCCTGCACCACTTCCACCCGGTCTTCGGGCTTAACCCCCGTTTCTGCATATTGATTAAACGGTAAAATTTCTTTATTTAATTCAACTGCAATGCGTTTATTAGCCAAACCTAAATCGTCAACAATATCAGCAACGCTAATATTCTCTGCATATTGTTTTGTTTCGCCATTTACATAAACATTCATTTTTTTGTTCCTGTTAGTTTTGTACAGTTCTTCTTTTTTGCACCGCAAGCGCCAAAGTTTTCAATAATTTTTCGGTATCACCCCAATCAATACAACCATCCGTGATACTCTGCCCATAAACCAGATCGTCCAACGTTTGCCCAACACTGACATCTTGTCGCCCTGCCTTTAAATGGCTTTCAACCATAACGCCCATAATACGGTGATCACCGCCTGCGACTTGCTCAGCCACATCCTCAGCGACCAATAATTGCCGCTGACACTGCTTTAAGCTATTTGCATGACTTAAATCAATCATGATATTGGCTTTTAGATCTGCGTCTCGCATACTATTAGCGACTTTATCAACACTGACTGCATCATAATTAGGCGCATCACTGCCACCGCGTAATATGATATGCACATCTTCATTGCCTGTGGTGGTAAATATGGCAGAATGCCCTGATTTAGTGACCGATAAGAAATGATGTGGGCGCATCGCAGCATGAATAGCATCATTGGCAATGGCGATAGTCCCATCTGTCGCATTTTTAAACCCGACTGGACAGGATAAGCCTGACGCTAACTCTCTATGGCACTGACTCTCGGTTGTTCTGGCTCCAATCGCACCCCAGGCAATCAAATCGGAAATATATTGCGGTGTAATTAAATCCAGATACTCCGAAGCCGCTGGCATACCCAGGTCATTCAGATCTAATAGTAGCTTGCGGGCAACCCGTAAGCCTTTGTTGATATTAAAACTATCGTCTAGGTCAGGATCATTAATCAGCCCTTTCCAGCCCACCGTTGTTCGCGGCTTCTCAAAATAAACACGCATAATAATCAACAGATCTTGCTTTAACGCATCCTTTATCAGTAATAGCTTACGCGCATACTCAATAGCCGCCTTGGTATCATGTATAGAGCAAGGCCCTACAATCACCACTAGGCGATCATCTTGCCCGCTTAAAATATCATGCACTGCCTCACGCGCACTCACTGTCGTTTTAGCAGCCACTTCAGTTAACGGCAACTCTTCATGAGTTTGTAGTGGTGCCATTACGTCTTTGGTCTCGCGAATTCTTAAATTATCTGTATTAAATTGACTTTGCATGAGCTATACGGAAAACGATTACTACGGTTAAAATAATTAACCGATTATTTTAACATAAAAATACAATAACAAATAAGCTGGTCTTTTTAAAACCAAAAAGACTATAATCTATTCATTGATTGCAGGGCGCAGTCTCACTCCGCCTTGATCACCTTTAGCAGCGATGTGCCGGTTAAACCCACAGCCTGTAATACCAGCCCATATAAAATAGATATGATTTATTATATTCCTCTCCCTACACAGCCAAGGAAAAATCATGCAACATACACAAAATCTGGTTCATGATGCTGGCCTAGGTTTACGCCGCTCATTTATAGAAGAAGTGCTGACGGCTCCACTAAAAAATGTCAGTTTTTATGAAGTGGCCCCGGAAAACTGGATGACGCTTGGCGGTAAGCTAGGCAAGCAATTCAGGGCAATGACTGAACGCCACCCCTTTATCTGCCATGGCCTATCGCTATCAATAGGGAGCACAGACCCGCTAGATGAAGACTTTATCGCAAACCTGAAGCATTTTATGCACCTACATAAAATCAGTTTTTATAGCGAGCACCTTAGCTATTGCAGTCACAACGGCCACCTTTATGACCTGATGCCGATTCCCTTCACAGAAGAAGCAGTACATCATGTTGCCAAACGCATACAACGAGTACAAGACATACTGGAACAAAAAATTGCCATCGAAAACGTTTCCTATTATGCAGCTCCAGGGCAGGAAATGTCTGAAATTGACTTCTTTAATGCCGTCGTAACAGAGGCAGACTGTGATGTGCTGATAGACATTAACAACATCTATGTTAACAGCGTCAACCATAAATATGATGCCGAACAATTCCTGCGCGCAATCCCCGCACAGCGAATCAGCTACGCCCATATCGCCGGGCACTATGTTGAAGCAGAAGATTTTCTGGTAGATACCCACGGTGCCGAAGTTATCGACCCAGTATGGAAATTACTGGGTAAAGCCTATGAATTATACGGCGCATTTCCCACACTACTGGAAAGAGACTTCAATATCCCAAGTGTTGCAGAACTACAACGCGAAGTAAGCACCATACTCTCCATTCAACAAGCATGGCACCAACAAAATGAGCAAATCCCAGCATAAAATCGACTTTAAAGCCAAGCAAGCTGAGTTTTCTACCTATATACGCAATCCGCACACCGCGCCTATCCCTAGTGATGTGCCGGCCAAGCGCATGCAAATGTACCGCGAGCTGTTCTTTAATAACGTCGAAAGTTTTTTATCCAGCAACTTCCCAGTATTGCACAAAATATTAAACGACACTCAATGGCAACAACTGGCAGAAGATTTTTTTGCCAATCACCCCTGTACTTCACCGCATTTTTCCGAAATTCCTGAAGAGTTCATCCTTTTTCTACAAAACAAAAGAACAACTAGCCGCGATGATTACCCTTTCATGTTAGAGCTGGCACATTATGAATGGGTAGAAATGGCACTCTCCATTAGCCAGGAAAGTCCCCTCGAAACTAAAATACCGCAAATCACTCATTTACAACAGCACATCAGCCTCTCACCCTTAGCCTGGATATTGACTTATCAATTCCCGGTACATAAAATATCACCAGACTACTTACCCAGACAGGCAACTGAGTTACCTAGCTACCTTGTCGTCTACCGTGATAGCCAAGATGAGGTAAGATTTATTGAGCTTGCCCCAATGAGCTTTCAGCTATTACAAACAATACAAAACAAGCAAACAACAAGCATTGCCCACTGTCTAGCAGCCATTTTTCCTGATAGCTCCAGTCAAGCACTTAAGGACTCAGCCACACAGGCATTACAACAGTTTATTGATAAACAGATTGTCATACTCGACACTCAGACTTGATAAAAAATGACATAATTCCCCAGTGACGCAACAAGCCCAACCCTAGAAATATAAACATTTATTATCAATATATTACAAAAACACATCCGCATCATTTTCGCACATTGCTTACATAGCGCCCCAAGAAATCAAGTTCTAAATATTTTTTTTGAGAAGGCGTTGGCATTTTTCCTTCAAAAAATAAACTATAGTATAAATTAGGTTAATTTCCATGAAAGACAAGAAAGCGCCAAAAACCAACAAAAAGATGATTGCCATGAAAATACAACACTTAAAAAATCAAGGAGGGTTCACACTCGTTGAAGTCTTAGTGGCGATGATCATTTTTGCTATTGGCATGCTAGGTCTGGCCGGACTGCAAACAAGAGCACTGCAGGATAATCAGGATGCCTACCTAAGAACTCAGGCTATCTTTTTGGCTAATGATATGAGTGATAGAATCAAGGCCAATAGAGAATTCTGGGCTGAATCTGAAAATAATAAACTGAATGCATCAGTTTCAAATAATATGAGCATCGCTTATATCAAGAAAATAGCTAAACAGTCTGCTGCAGGCTCAAGCTATAAATTCTGTAGTGCCGATGACAAACCAGACGGCAGCACAGGGGTGCCAGACTTTTGCCGACCAAGATACATGTCTCGTTATGACTGGTACCGTTGGCTAAAAGAGGCTCAGGACACGTTACCTGGCGGTGATACCGATATAACCTGGATCCCCGAAGCAAGCAGAGGTGATGATGGTGCCTATTTAACCATTACCGTCACTTGGGAGCAAACCACTTCAGCAATGGTAGGCGC
>DAOVWV010000161.1 GCA_030636485.1 Methyloprofundus sp. | reverse complement strand
ACGCTTTAACCGGAGATGTATTGGCACTAGACACCAGCAATTCTTTTATTCATGCAGAAAATAAACTGGTTGCTGTCATTGGTGTTCAGGACTTGGTGGTGGTTGAGACAGATGATGCCGTCATGGTGGCACCTAAAGACAGAGTGCAGGACGTTAAAAAGATAGTTGCCCGTTTAAAACAAGAGCAGCGCGTTGAAGCAAATTTACATCGCAAGGTTTATCGCCCCTGGGGGCATTATGATTCGGTGGATAGTGGGGAACGCCATAAAACCAAACGTATTGTGGTTAAGCCTGGTGCTAAATTATCACTACAGAAACATCACCACCGGGCTGAACATTGGGTGGTTGTCAAAGGGACGGCATTGATCAGCAAGGGTGAAGAAACAATGTTATTATCTGAAAATGAATCGACTTATATTCCACTGGGTGTGCTACATTGCCTGGAAAACCCGGGAGTGATTCCGCTGGAAATAGTGGAAGTACAGTCAGGCAGTTATCTGGGTGAGGATGATATTGTGCGTTTTGAAGATAAATACGGAAGAACATAAGAATCCGGTTAATGATAGCTTTATCGTATGAAACATTGGTGTACGTTTAAAAGGGAACTTTTTATATTTTATGACACTAGAAGTTAAAAATTTATTTTGTGAGCGTGATGAGCGCATCCTGTTTTCTAATTTTTCATTACACATCAATACGGCCGAAGTGGTGCAGGTTATTGGGCAAAATGGTAGCGGTAAAACGACCTTATTACGTATATTATGTGGGCTCTCCGATGCTTATACAGGCGATATTTTCTGGCAAGGAAAGTATTTAGACGGGGAGAGTGATGAGCGTTACCACGCCGTGTTGTATGTAGAGCATTTGTCGGGGGTTAAAGGGACTTTAACCGCTGAGGAAAATTTACATTGGATGATGCAGCTGGATAAAAGTCTGAATAAATGTTCTATTATGGATGCTTTACAGCAGGTTGGGTTGTATGGTTTTGAAGATGTTCCGTGCCACAGCCTCTCAGCTGGACAGCAACGACGTGTTGGGCTGGCGCGCCTGTATTTAAGCAGCGCTCCATTATGGATTTTAGATGAGCCTTTCACCGCGCTGGATAAGAAGGGCGTAGGCGAAAAAGAAGCTTTAATTGCGAATCATGTGCATGAGGGAGGCTCCGTTATCCTGACGACTCATCATGACTTAATGGTTCCCGGAAAAACAGTACGTCCGATTAATCTGGATGAGGTTGCGGTAATATGAATTTTTTACTCTCCGCAATTAAACGTGAGTTATTGCTGGTTTTTCGACGCCGTAATGATATTATCAATCCCTTGGCATTTTTTCTAATGGTCGCCGTCTTATTTCCATTAGGAGTCAGCCCTGATCCCACATTCTTATCGGAAGTTGCCCCAGGCGTTATATGGGTCGCTGCTCTATTGGCATGTCTATTATCAGTAGACGGAATTTTTCGTAGTGATTATGAGGATGGTTCTTTAGAGCAAATGCTGGTCAGTTCTGAATCATTACTGGCTTTAGTGCTGGCAAAAGTATTGACGCATTGGCTGGTGAGCGGCTTTTGTCTGGCGATTATCTCACCTTTAGTTGCGATGATGTTTTTTTTGCCAGAGCAAGGTTATTTCGCTTTGATTGTCAGCTTGTTAATAGGGACACCTACTTTAAGTTTAATGGGAGCCATAGGTGCTGCGCTGACAGTGGCCTTAAGAAAGGGAGGGGTTTTAATCTCTTTACTGGTATTGCCATTGTATATCCCGGTGTTGATATTTGGTGCAGGGACGGTACAGGCAGGTGCCATGGGCTTAGCTATACAAGGCTATTTAGCATTATTGGCTGCCATTTTAGTGCTGAGCTTAATGCTCGCTCCCTTTGCCATATCGGCAGCTTTGAAAATTAGTGTACGTAGTTAGGTGGGCATTGCGGAAATACCTGTGAGTATCACTTTTTTACCCTCAAGCATATGAAGTATATTTACTTTGTGTGCTTTATTGAGAAGATAGCATAAAACTTACACACCTCCTTGTTTCTCTTCCCTTAATACTCCTTATGCCGTTTATTGCTAATAAAACAAGCAATAAACGCTATAAAGAATTTATAATATGCATTATGCTATATCAACTTTCCCTTATATTAGGATTTCATAGATGAAAATAAAAATGCCAAGATGGTTTTATCAACTCGCTTCGCCCAAATGGTTTTATGATATTACTGGCATGTTACTCCCCTGGTTTGGTCTTGCTGCAATTCTACTATTGCTGGTAGGGTCTATCTGGGGGCTGGTTTTTGCACCTGCCGATTATCAGCAGGGGAATAGCTTTCGTATTATCTATATACATGTACCCTCATCCATTCTGGCGCAGTCATGTTATATGATGATGGCGATTGCCGGTGCCGTAGGCTTAATCTGGAAGATGAAAATTGCCCATGTTGTGGCGGGAGCCTGTGCGCCGATTGGAGCCTCTATCGCGGTGATGTCTTTGGCAACCGGAGCGGTCTGGGGAAAGCCAACCTGGGGTGCCTGGTGGGTTTGGGATGCGCGTTTGACCGCTATGCTGGTGTTGTTATTTCTGTATATTGGTGTGATTGCGTTAAATTCAGCATTTGAAAATAAAGCCAGTTCAGATAAGGCAACGGCTATTTTATCGTTGGTGGGCTTGGTTAATATTCCCATTATCAAGTATTCCGTAGAATGGTGGAATACGCTGCATCAACCCGCGACCTTTACCGTCACTGAAAAACCAGCGATGCCACCTGAAATGTGGATACCTTTGCTGGTGATGGTCTTAGGGTTTTACTGCTTTTTTGCGGTGGTATTAATGATCCGTGCGCGTATTGAGGTATTGGAACGTGAAAAACGCAGTGACTGGGTGAAGAAAGTTATTGAAAATTATGGGCGCTAAATAAATTTTATTTAAAGGGTTTCAAAATGGGAAGTTTTACATCATTTTCTGATTTTATACAGATGGGAACACATGGACTTTATGTGTGGCTAAGTTATGGCATTGCTTTAGTGATATTTATTTACAATATCGTGTCTGCTTATCTACTCAAAAGACAGTTTTTTATTAATGCAAAACGTCGTTTAAGACGTGAACAGGGAACAATATGACCCCCAAAAGACAAAAAAGATTAAGTGTTATTTTAGGCCTGGTTTTCGGAACCGCCGTCATCGTAGGCCTGGTCATGTTTTCACTGAGTGAAAATATTAATTTATTTTATTCCACTAGCCAGATTGCCAAAGGAGAAGCCCCGGTAGGTGCGAGAATCCGTGCGGGTGGCATGGTGGTTGAAAACAGTGTTGAACGTAGCAAAGACTCCTTAAAAGTGATTTTTGAGTTAACCGACTGTGAGGAAGAAGTCACGGTTGAATTTACCGGCATATTGCCTGATTTATTTCGCGAAGGGCAAGGAATTATTGCGCAAGGTGTAATGGATAACAAGGGGCTTTTTCAGGCCGATGAAGTCTTGGCCAAGCATGATGAAAACTATATGCCGCCAGAAGCTGCCGAGTCAATGAAAGATAAAATGGGAAATTGTGAAGCAATGAAAGGAAAGCAGGAGAAAGCCGAGTGATACCAGAAATAGGTGAATTTGCCTTAATTATATCCTTAATGCTATCGGTTATATTAGCGGTTGCACCCATGTATGGTGCGGCGACACGCAATGAAATGTGGATGAGTTTTGCCAAGCCGCTTGCGGCGGGGCAATTCCTGTTTATAACGATTAGCTTTATCTGTCTGGGCTATGCTTTTGCGCAGGATGATTTTTCGGTTGTGTATGTAGCACAACATTCCAATAGCCAAATGCCGATACAATTTAAACTCAGTGCTATCTGGGGCGGGCATGAAGGTTCTTTATTGTTATGGGCGCTGATTCTATGTGGCTGGACGTTTGCCGTCAGTCGCTTTAGCAAGGCATTACCACTGGATATGCTGGCGCGTGTTTTATCGGTGATGGGGATTGTGGCAACGGGGTTTATCTCGTTTCTATTGATTACCTCCAGCCCCTTTAATCGTTACTTGCCGCGCTTTCCGGCAGATGGTGCGGATTTAAATCCCTTATTACAGGATTTTGGCTTAATCGTACATCCGCCAATGCTGTATATGGGCTATGTCGGTTTTTCTGTTGCCTTTGCATTTGCCATTGCCGCATTACTATCTGGTCGTATGGATGCCGCATGGGCGCGTTGGTCCAGGCCTTGGACAAATGTTGCCTGGGCATTTTTAGGGTTGGGGATCACTTTAGGTAGTTGGTGGGCTTATTATGAATTAGGCTGGGGCGGCTGGTGGTTCTGGGATCCGGTAGAAAATGCATCTTTGATGCCGTGGTTAGTGGGGACTGCTTTAGTGCATTCTTTAGCCGTGACAGAAAAACGCGGTGTGTTTAAAAGCTGGACTTTATTACTCGCTATTTTTGCATTTTCTTTAAGTTTGTTGGGTACATTTTTAGTACGTTCAGGCGTTCTAACCTCGGTACACGCTTTTGCCAGTGACCCTGAACGGGGCTTTTTTATCCTCATGTTATTGGCTCTGACTATTGGTGGCTCTTTAACCTTATTTGCATTGAAGGCACCGAGCGTCAAAAGTGAATCAAACTTTTCCTGGCTGTCCAGAGAAGTGATGTTACTGGTCAATAATGTTTTTCTAACTGTGATGGCGGTCACTGTATTGCTAGGGACTTTGTATCCTTTATTGATAGATGCGTTAGGACAAGGCAAAATTTCAGTAGGACCTCCGTACTTTAATGCGGTGTTCGTACCCATTATGGGGACTATGGCGGTCGCTATGGGCATTTCTGTTGCTGTTAGATGGCGTGAAACTTCAACTGAATCGGTGTTGAAAGTCCTTGTAATACCGGCTGTCGTCAGTCTGGTGATTGGTCTGATTTTTCCATTTATCTATGGATCGGGCTTTGAGGTGCGCGTGTTTCTTGGTATCAGTATCAGCCTTTGGGTGATCAGTACCGTTGCCAGAGAATTTATTGGGAAATTCCGTAATGCGACAACCATCAGCAGTAAATTATCACAGCTTTCCATGAGTTATT
>DAOVWV010000125.1 GCA_030636485.1 Methyloprofundus sp. | reverse complement strand
TACAACCCAATGGTGGCGTTGTTGATTTTCCTTTGGCACAGCTTACTTTGCAAATCATCATCCACCAGGCTAAATTCCCTGAAAAATTCGGCCAAAAGTCACGCCTATATGCTTTAGCACAATTTGATAAAGCGGTGATGCTTGCAAAAGGCTATGAACATAGAATTGCTCCGCAATGGTGGATTGGTATTTCCAAAACCAACCAAAAACGTTATCATGACATATATAGAAAAACACGAATTTCATTGCGGAATAAAGGCATTTATAACGCAAAAATGCTAAGTCTTATGCGTATGGTACGTTGTAAAAAGGACTCACAGTTACTTGAATGTAGCGCAGCAGATAAGGAATAAACAGACATATACTTGGCACGATCATCAGTGAGCGCAACACCAGGCTGAGGTAGACCAATGAAAATTAAGCGATACCGAAAGATAGTGCGCTGGGCAGAATACCTGATACTCAGTTTAGTATTGCTAGTATCAGCCACGACCCTGGCAGTTAACAACACGGGGAAAATATTAGTTGGCTTTATTGAAAACCACGCCGTCCCTTATGTCTTAAAAACCGATGATGTTGCAATGGGCTGCATGATGGCAGAGGCTTTAACATTATTAATCCCCAGCCTTACGCTGATCAATGCATCCCCCTATAAACTCGCGATCATTTTTGATTTTTTATCCGGTAGTTGTGCTGAATTTAAAGCCAAAGAGGAAGAACTGCGGTATATGCGCGCAACACATATCAAAAATGTCACTGAAGCACAGGATGCCAGAATTTTACAAAAACGATTTTTAAATCTGGCGGCTCGCAGACAGCTCAAGGGTTATCTTAGCCTTGAACTCGCGTTTACCGCAGAGCCTGGTCATACATGTCCTGATTTTACTGGCTGGAACGATGAATTTTACTGGCTGGTAGGGCTGATGGATGGCTTGCAGGCCGTACTGAATGACCTGGCATCTGAGGGCGGTGCAAATGTTCCTTTAGATATAAGCCTTAAAGTTGGCAGGGGGGCAAGCTGTCTCGATAATAAACGCTGGTGGGGTCTACCCAATGCCATTCAAGCCGCTATCTGGATTAGCTTTCCTGCCCATAGACCTGATGGAACAGCGCCATTACAGACGTTGGAGCAGTCGATGAATACAGGATTACAACAAGGTATGCGCATTGCCCAGGTTATCGCAGCAAAAATTTATACCGGCTTAGGCCATTCGAACCGAGTTAAACAAATAATCCGCAACAATGTTGAGAGCAGAACCAGCATAGCGGCTAACCCCAACTTTTTATTTCTGAATCAGGTTGCCAGTATGCAATTACAAGCCATATCCGACTGCATGTGGACAGAGGCTACGGGGCGGCGTACACCCATTGGTGGACTGGGAACTTTTTGGGATGATGCGGATAATACCGAAGTCGCTATAGATATAAGCAATATACTTTGATTTTACATGTCATCTATGTTCAACTGGCTTTTTAAGATTTTTTTATACTTCACTCGACCACGGCGACAGACTTCCATAGAAGTAAAGGAGAACAGCTTTGTTTTTATATAAAAATACCTTATTAAGGTTCTTTATTACGGCCTTTTTAATGACCACATGCAGCGTTGTTCTGGCCGCCCCCAAAAAAATGTGTGTCTTTGACCTGTTAGGGGCAAACGGCCCTGCTTTTTCCCAGATGAAGGATTATAAAACGGCAGCAATCGCCTGGGGAGTAGCGCTGGAACTTAAACCCTATACCAGTGAACGAGTGGCTGCTGAAGATTTTAAAGCAGGTCTTTGTGATGCTGTCAGCTTTACCGGCATTCGTGCGCGTCAGTTCAATGCATTTACCGGTACGCTGGATGCCATTGGTGCAATGCCGAGCTATGAGCATTTAAAATCCGTAATCACCACGATCAGTGGAAAAAAAGCCGCTAAACTCATGTTCAGCGATCCTTATGAAGTTGTCGGCATTTTTCCTGCCGGTGCTGGCTATATGTTTGTTAATGACCGTAGCATTGATACCGTGGGCGAATTAGCCGGTAAACGTATTGCGATTTTAGATTCAGACCCTGCCCAGGTTGAAATGGTTAATTTTATAGGCGGCTCCCCCGTGGGTACTTCAATAGCCAATATGTATAGCAAATTTAATAATGGCTCGGTTGATATCACTTACGGGCCAGCCATTGTGTATGAAGCAATGGAACTGTATAAAGGGCTTGAGCCCAAAGGCGGTGTTATTAAATTCTCACTGGTGCAACTGACCATGCAAGTACTCATACGCAAAGCTAGCTTCCCAGAAGGTTATGGGCAGCAATCCCGGGAATTTTCCTTAAGCCAATTTGATTCGTCGGTTACATTAATTAAAAAATACGAAAATACCATCCCTGCTAAATTGTGGATTCCTATACCTGAAAAAGATACAACCGGTTACCTTGAAGTATTCAGGCAATCACGTATCAGACTACGTGACAAGGGTATTTATAACGGCAAAATGCTTAAATTGATGCGCATGTTACGCTGTAAAAAAGCCCCCCAACTATCTGAGTGTACAGCCGCAGATAAAGAATAGTATTTTTGACTACTGCGTAGCAAAGGAATGCCTTGCTGGCATCATCACTCTATTGGAATAGATATAATTTGCGATTATGCTAAAAATTTTCAAGCTTCGTAGTTACCGGGACTGGTTCTCTAGCTTACCGGCTTTTTTACTGTTACTGACCGTCATTATTGCCGGTAACGGTGAACTTATTCATGCACGCCTGCTCCATGTAGGAGAGCTCCTGTGGCAGGACTATTTCACGCTTAGAGCTGACATTCCCACACCGGCGTGTAATCCCGAACCAAATATAGCCGCCGAACTCAGCAAGCTTGAAGCAGAGTCTAGCGGCCAGAATGAACTGGAAGGCCTGTTTGATAGCGAGCCTTTTGATCGCCAGGCGACGCTTATATCATTACAAAAATCCCGCCTGCTTTGCCAGGAAAAGCACCACCTGGCTCAGCAAAATCAAGCAAGAATTACACCGGCTGTCACTCTCTTTCGTACACTGGAAACCAGTGTTGCCGGTATCAGCCTATTCGCATTTGCACAACAACGCTTATTATTGATACTGATGATTTTTATCTGTGCATTTACCTGCACCTATGAACATCATCATATTGCTTTTAAACCTATCATTACCCGGCAGGACCACATTATTTCCACGCTTGCTCAGTTGATGGGCAATGTTACCTTGCTTTTTTCTGCCTGGTTTTATAGAAACAGTATCTACCAATCCTCAACAACGGTTGATCACCCGGAAATTTACCTATTATTAATTATCGGCTTTGCCATATTAAGTGCTATCAGCGTACTGCAATTAATTAAGCCACGTCATTTTCATAAGAACAGCTCCAGCATCCTCCATGCCATGCTAGCGATCCCCCTTTATATCTATATGGAGTTCTTTGTCAGCCTTTATTTTTTTCTGATTGAAGCACATTGGGCAGGGCCGGTGATATTTTTTAGCTTGCTATTTGATCAGGCAGGCTTATTCCTTAATATCGGCTTGTATATCTGGGTGGGCATGTTACTCAAACGCACTCAACTGGGAGACCTGGTCTTTAAGGTCTTTATACCCTGGCGCATGTCACCCGAATTGCTCGCAGTGGTTGCCATTATTGTCATGGCCGTACCCACCGCTTATACAGGTGCTTCAGGCATCATTATCATCGCCATGGGAGCGATTGTTTATGAGGAATTACGCCATGCAGGTGCACGCAGGCAACTGGCTTTGGCAGTAACGGCTATGACAGGAAGTGCCGGCGTTGTACTGCGCCCTTGTTTACTCGTGGTTTTGATTGCAGCACTCAATAAAGAAGTCGTTACCGACCAGCTGTTTAGCTGGGGACTGAAAGTCTTTATGACCACAGTGTGCATTTTTTTTATTTTTGCACTGCTCACTAAACGTGAAAAGCTACATATAGCGCCCATAAAGGAAGCATTTAAACCTTTTTTACGCGCACTCATTCCTTTATTGCCTTATGCCCTGATTGTTTTATCCATCTACCTGGCCTACTACTATTTGCTTAATGTAAAAATGGATGAGTTTTCTGCTCCGGTTATATTGCCCGTCATGATTCTTGCGCTGATTATTTATGAAAAGCTTTTTGTGCGCATGGTGCTGGTTGCATCGCCAGAAAAGGATGCCCATAAGTTTGAATATACAATAAGAAAGGCCACCTCTGAATCGACGGTACATATCGGTGCCTTATTATTATTAATGGGACTTTCTTTTGCATTAGGCGGGGTGATTGAACGCTCGGGGCTATTAAGCAATATTCCTGACAGTTTTGCTTCAGTCTGGGTAACGCTGTGTTTTCTAATCGTCGTACTGGTTGCCATAGGCATGATTATGGATCCTTTTGGTGCCGTTGTACTGGTCTCAGGTAGCGTCGCACAAATTGCCTATAACAATGGCATAAACCCCGTACACTTCTGGATGATCACTTTGGTTGCTTTCGAACTGGGTTACCTTACCCCGCCTGTCGCACTGAATCATTTATTGACCCGTCAGATGGTAGGCCATGAAGAGACATCAAAAGCGGAGCAGGAGGGTGATACTTTCTGGTATCGACATGAGAAGATTCTGCTACCGCTGGTGACCATGGGCAGCACTTTACTCTTGGTTGCCATTGTTCCCGTCTTATTTGCCTAGCATCAAAGCGGGCTACCCATTGACAGTTTCCCATGCTTTACTGTGTTGTCTGGAACACCCTAGAAAGCTATCAAGCGTTGCACTTGCCTGCTCACAAGAAATATTGACTTCCCCGTTTGCCAATAGGTAACTTGCAAAATGGTTTATGCACTTCCAGTTATCAGGGTCATCAATAAACTGAAAAGCCTGCTCAAAAAGTGATTTTATTTTTAATTCACGCTCATCTACATCGGCAATGAAATACTCTAAATAGCGATTCGCCTGCTCAAGATCTGAATGCCCGCCATAATTATTTAAGGCAACAATATTGACCAGATGAGAGTTAAAGATTTCACCATCGCGCAGTGCAACAAACTTTGCTTCGGCTAATGGCCCTGCAAGCAGATTAATGACATCTGCCTCATACGCTTTTTTTAAGTCTGTTCTTTCTAATTCGGTTTCAAAATGATTATTTTCAATTGCAGCAATCGGTAAACTTTCAATTAGCCTGCCTCCCTCAACCCGGGCAAAAAAGGGATATTTTTTTTGCTCATTCTTATTCAGAATAATTTGAAAAAAAACGGGGGGTAATTGCTGCTGATGATTTCTAATATAAATAGCTGTCACATGACCCGCTTCGTGAAAAGCGATATGCTTATCTAATTCAGTAAGAGACTCGAGTGAACTTTGTACTATATGATGTGTTCTTTGCATGGTGGTCACCCAAAAAAAGATGCGGCCATGACAGCCGCATTAGAGGAAGGAGTTAGCTCTGATACCCACGGGTGTGGAACGCATTCAAGAGTTGGACATAGTTTATGGGGCTTAGTTACCTTTGCAAATGTGGCATTTTGACGCGCGACAATTTGTCACCGATATTGGCACAAAAAATGTATCATAAAATTGTTTTGTCTAATGAAAAGGTAGCATTAAAGGCATTTTTAGCATTACTTTAATAAAATAATAAGCTATATCCCTTGTTTTGATGAGGCATTTAGCTTATTTAGTCAGGGAACAGTGACATTTCATTTTTTCAGCGTTTATAAAAAATATTATTTAACTTATTTTTACGCGCACTGTTTGCGCT
>DAOVWV010000016.1 GCA_030636485.1 Methyloprofundus sp. | reverse complement strand
GCTGTTAAAGCTTTGGCTCAGGATGCGATGATTGATAGTAATATTTCTAATGCATCGATGATTGCCGATACTATAAAATTAGCTTTAAAGCAGTCTGGGTCACGTACACGTCACGCTTGTGTGGCGATAGCTGGCTCTTCAGTTATGACAAAAATGATCACCATGTCGGCAGATTTGTCAGAAGATGAAATCGAAGAGCAGATCATGGTTGAGGCTGACCAGTACATTCCTTATTCTCTAGATGAAGTTAGTCTGGATTTTGAAGTGCAAAAAGTAAATGAAGCGAACCCTGAGATGGTGGATGTTTTGTTAGCGGCATCAAGAAGAGAAAATGTTGATGAACGTGTTGATGTTTTGGAAAGAGCAGGACTCACAGCAAGCATAGTCGATGTTGAAGCCTTTGCAATGGAGAATGCATTTGCCTTGTTGAAGGATCAGCTTCCTAATGGTGCTGAAGATGAGCGCACAGTTGCTATTGCTGATATTGGTGCATCAATGACAACTCTGAATATTATGTATAGAGGGCGAGCTATCTATACTCGTGAACAGGGGTTTGGGGGAAAGCAGTTAACTGAAGAGATTCAACGTCGGTACGGGCTTTCTTATGAAGAAGCAGGGCTTGCAAAAAGACACGGTGGTTTGCCAGATAATTATGATAGTGATGTATTGGCACCTTTTAAGCGTGCTCTGGTTCAGCAGGTTGCACGGTCTTTGCAGTTTTTTATTTCATCAAGTGCAAATAGAAATATCGATACTATTGTCTTAGCCGGTGGTTGTGCGGCAATTACAGGGATTGATAAATTAGTTGAACAAGAATTAGGCATTCCGGCATTTGTCGCTAATCCATTTATGAATATGGCTTTGTCTAACAAAATTAAACCACAAAGTTTAAGTAATGATGCTTCAGCCATGATGATTGCATGCGGCTTGGCATTAAGGAGTTTTGACCAATGACTCAAATTAATCTGTTACCCTGGCGTGATGAATTACGCAAGCAAAGGCAGGAAGAATTTATAATAAGTATTGCAATAGTGGCAGTAGCGGCTGTTGCCATCATGTTTGCTGCACATATGTATTTAGATAGTATGATTGCTGAGCAGCAAGATAAGCATCGGATGGTTGAAGAAAAAATAGCAGAGCTTAACCTGATAACAGTCAAAATCAAAAATATTCAAAAACAAAATGCAATTCTGCAAAGCAAAAGAAATGCAATTCAAAAGTTACAGAAAAGTCGCCCTGAAATTGTTCATTTTTTTGATGAAATAGCTAAAGTGACACCTGAAGGTGTATTTCTTACTCAACTAAAGCAGGGTGATACGCGTATTGCGTTAACGGGTAAAACTGAATCGAACGCCCGGGTGTCTGCATTCATGAGGAATGTTGAAAATTCTCAATGGCTGGTTAAGCCTGAATTGAATATTATTCAGAGTGGCTCTACAGATAAAAATGCTAAATTAAGCGATTTTACTTTGTATACCAAACAATGGGAAAGTAAAGTTGAAGATGAGGATATGTAATGGATCTTTCAGAAATAAATTGGGATCTTAATGAAGCAGGTGCCTGGCCGAAGCCAATTAAGATGGCTGCTGGTGCCCTTGTCTTTCTGCTGATTGTGGGTTTTGGGTATTATCAATATACCAGCGATCAATTACTTGAGCTAGAGACAGAAGAGCAAGCCGTTACAGATGCTTTAACAAAGTACGAGTTTGCATGGCGCTTAGTGCAGAATTTGGAACTACACCAAAAACAGTACCGTCAGATACAGTCTTCACTGACAGAAATGATGAAGCTAATGCCTACCAAGGCAGAAGTTGCTAATTTATTAGTTGATATTTCGCAGACGGGCTTATCAAGTGGGCTGGAGTTTGAGTTGTTTAAACCACTAGGCGAGGTGGATAAGGGGGATGTAATAAATTTACCTATTGATATTAAGGTTATTGGTGAATATAGTGAGTTGGGGCTGTTTATTAGTGGTCTTGCAACATTACCAAGAATTGTAACAATCAAGAATATTCAAATTTTACCCAATGAAAAGGCTTCAAAACTAACGATGAATGCGCTTGTAACAACCTATCGAGAAGGTCGCAAGCAAGAAGAGGATGATACTGATTTGATGGAGAACGGTGCATTGGTTTGTCTTGCTCATGATGGCTTAACTGTCAAGGGGTGCAAAAAACAAAGTATGGTTATTATTTCTTATCCCGAATTAGCCGGTAGGTTAAAGGCCGCTAGAGAAAATGCTCGGCCTATTAAAGTTAAACCGATAGAGCCGATGCTACCGGTAGGGAGCTTTTTGTTTGACCCCGAAGGCTTAAGGGATCCCTTTAGTCCAGTTGAAAGGAGTGTAGATACTATGACAGACCAAGTCATTGCTGCAAGTGGTGTGCAGCCAGACTTTAACCGTCATAAAGAAGAGTTAGAAAGCTATTCACTTGATACTTTAAGAATGGTGGGCACGGTAAAAATGATGGGCATTCTGTGGGGTTTGATTAAAGCAAGCGATGGTACTATTCACCGGGTGAGTGAAGGAAATTATTTAGGTAAAAATCATGGGCGTATATTGCGTATATTGCCGGATAAGTTAGAAATAATGGAAGTTGTTCCGGATCAGCCTGGAATGTGGCGTGAGCATCAAGTAGCAATAGCACTATCTGAGCAAGCTGGAGATTGATATGATTATTAAGCAAGGTGGTTTTTGTATGAGTTTTTTAAAGCAGTGGTCGTTATTTCGTTTTTTTGCGATAGGCGTATTATTAGGGCAAATTGGCTTGTTACAAGCGCAAGGAGTGGCGCTTAGATCCGTTGATTTTAATGCATTGTCAGGTGATAACTTACAGTTATCATTTCAAATGACGGGTAATGTCGCAAAGCCAAAGGTATTTCATACGGATAGTCCAGCCAGGGTGGTTTTAGATTTTGTCGGGGTTAAAAGTGCCTTAAAACAGAAAAAAAATATTATTAATGCCGGTGGAATCAGTAGTTTTGTTGCTGTTGAAGCGACGGGGCGATTGCGAGTGGTTATTAATCTGGTGAAGCTTGTTGCTTATGATGTCAAAGTAAGGGGAGACCAGGTTATAGTTGGGTTCCATAGTGCCGGTGCAATAGCGAAAGGAAGTCATAAAAAATTAACCGAAAAAACCTTAACAGAATTTGCAGCATTGATCCCTCAGCAAGCGATCAATAAGATAGATTTCCGACGTGGAGATAAAGGGGAAGGGCGTCTATTAATTTATTTGTCTAATCCCAATACGGTTGTTAATGCTTATGAGAAAGCAGGCAAGATTGAATTAAGTTTTTTAAATACCAGCTTACCTCCAGCATATGCTAAAAAAATGGATGTGCTCGATTTTTCGACACCCGTTTCAATGGTTCAGGCAAAGAGTATAGGCTCTATTGTTAAGGTGCTGGTGACTCCCGTGAATAGTGATTATGCATACTCTTCATTTCAGTCAGATGGTTTATTAACGCTTGAAGTTAGGCCTATTACTTCAAGAGAGGAGGAAGAGAAACGTAAGCAGAAGTTTCTCTATACCGGGGAGCGCTTATCGCTAAATTTTCAAGATATTGAAATTAGGTCGGTGTTACAGATTTTAGCGGATTTTACTGACCTTAACATATTGGCCTCTGATTCAGTGACTGGAAACCTTACCTTACGTTTGAATGACGTACCCTGGGATCAGGCTTTGGACTTTATTCTGAAATCTAAAGGCCTGTCTAAAAGGCAGGCAGGCAATGTTATTCTAGTCGCGCCGACAGCTGAAATTCGTCAACTTGAGGAGGAGGAGTTAGAGTCACAAAAGGTCGTTGATCGCTTAGAGCCTTTAAAAACTGAGTATATACAAATTAATTTTGCAAAAGCTGAAAATTTTAGAAATATTTTATTTGGTGCTTCCTCAATTAGTGCTGATGGTTGCTCGGTGTCAGAAGAAAGTGGCTCGGAAGGTGGGTCTGGTGGATCTGGTGGGTCGGGTGGTGCCGGAGGGGGGCAGTCAGGAGGAAGTGGGCAAGGTGAAGGTTCGGAAGATGAAAATTATTCACTTTTATCTACTAGAGGTACCGCAATTGTTGATTCGCGCACTAATACATTAATTGTTAAGGATACTGCTAAAAACCTTGAAGAAGTGGCAAAAATGATCCAGATATTGGACAGACCAGTGCGGCAAGTGCTAATTGAAGCAAGAATAGTGATTGCTGAAGAAGGGTTTGCTCAAGAGTTAGGTGTTAAATTTGGTGCTGCTTATGTCGGTGATAATGGCTCAATTGGGGGGACTACGGGTAGCAACCCTTTTGATCAAGTACCTGGGGATATAGTGTCTCCGGTCGTGTCTAATTTGGCCGCTACTAACCCTTATGGAACTTTGGGTATGACTTTGGCAAGCGGAGCAAATTATGTGCTAAATCTGGAAATTTCAGCCTTACAGGATGAAAGAAAAGCAGAGTTTGTCTCTAATCCAAGAATACTGACATCTGATCGCTGTATAGCTAGAATAGAGCAAGGAGAGGAAATTCCATATCAAACAGTTAGTTTGGAAGGAACTTCCACTATCTTTAAAGAGGCATCAATTGTTTTAGAGGTCACTCCGCAGATTACACCGAGTGGAAGTGTTATTATGACCTTGCATATTACTAAAGATGCTAGAGGGGATCAGACACCTGATGGTTTGGCAATTACCAAGAGGCAGATTGATACGAGTGTACATATAGAAGATGGTGAGACAGTTGTTTTGGGTGGAGTGTATGAAGGTGATACACTTAATATTGTTAATTCAGTACCCTGGTTTGCTGATTTACCATTGGTTGGCTGGATGTTTAGAAAGACGGTAGAAAACGACTTTAAAAAAGAGCTATTAATCTTTATTACGCCAAAAATAATGAAAGATTCGATGAAAATGCGTTAGCAGGCTTCAATTACGAGTGAAAAAGGGGCATAATGCCCCTTTTTTTATGAATAAAAAACGTTGATGAATAAAAAAAATATATATTTAATTGGATTAATGGGAGCCGGGAAGACAACGATAGGACGATTGTTGGCAAAATCCTTAGGCCTACCCTTTTATGATAGTGATAAGGCCATTGAAGATATTACAGGTGTTGATATTACTACTATTTTTGAATTTGAAGGAGAGAAGGGATTTAGACTGAGAGAAAATAAAATGATCAAAGAGCTTACAGAGCTTGAAGATATAGTGCTTGCAACCGGTGGGGGCGTGATTTTAAATGAAGAAAATCGAGCGCGTTTAAAAGAAAATGGTTTTGTCGTCTATCTCCAGTGTTCTGTGGATAGAATTGTAGATCGAACTTCACGTAACTCAAAGCGTCCTTTGCTTAATGTGGGTAACCCTAGAGAAAAAATTCAGGCATTGCTGGATGAGCGTGAATCTCTCTATTTATCCTCTGCTGATTTTGTTATTGATAGTGGAAAAATGCAGAGTAAAGCGGTAGTGAAAGAAATTCTTAAAGAATATACCCGTTAGACTAATTAATGATGAATACAATTCAGGTACAGTTGGGTGATCGAAGTTACCCTATCTACATAGGGGTAGATAGCTTGTGTCAGCCAGATTTATTGACTCGACATATAAAATCTAAACAAGTTGTTATAGTGACAAATGAAACAGTTGCGCCTTTGTATTTAGAGAGGGTGAGTGATCATCTACGGCAGTATCAGCTTGAAGTCGTGATTTTGCCAGATGGTGAGCAGTATAAAACGCTGGCTGTTATGGAAAGCATTTTTGATGCATTATTGAGCAAAAAATATAGTCGCAATACAACATTAATTGCTTTGGGTGGAGGGGTCATAGGTGATATAAGTGGTTTTGCTGCAGCTTGCTATCAGCGTGGGATACCTTTTATACAGATACCTACGACTTTGCTGGCACAGGTTGATTCTTCAGTGGGCGGTAAAACGGGGGTTAATCATGCGCTAGGTAAAAATATGATAGGCGCATTCTATCAGCCTCAAAGTGTTATTATTGATGTTAATGTACTTAATACTTTAGATGATCGGCAGTTGGCGGCAGGTGTGGCGGAAGTCATTAAATATGGACTGATAAGAGATGCCGGCTTTTTTTCATGGATAGAAGCTAATATTGAGAAAATTTTAGCTCGGGATCAAGCCGCGTTAATTTATATTATTGAGCAATCCTGTCAAAATAAAGCCGACATAGTCGCAGCCGATGAAAAAGAGTCTGGTATACGTGCGATTTTAAATTTAGGGCATACTTTTGGCCATGCTATAGAGACTGGAGCAGGGTATGGCACTTATCTGCATGGTGAAGCGGTGGCTATCGGGACATGCCAGGCGGCAGATTTGTCAAGGCGCTTAGGCTGGTTAAATGATGCCGATGTGGCGCGAATTATTGCGTTGTTTAACAAGGCTAAATTACCGACAGAGCCACCTGATGAATTATCGGCACAAGACTTTATAAGCCTGATGGCGGTAGATAAAAAAAATGTTGATGGTGATATACGTCTTATTTTACTTAATAAAATTGGCGAAGCGAGTTTGCCGGTTGGGGTGGAGCGGTCGATCCTGCTTGATACATTGAATGAATATGGGCGCAGGAAGTAGCGCCCAGCTTATGAGCTAAAAATACTGAACTAGACTAAAAGCTTATAAAGCCGTGTAATATGGGATACTAACAAAGCTATCAGCTTTTATTTATCCCGTCTTACGCTGTTAGCTCTAAATAATAAGGAAAAAAAGAAAAAATGAGTGATTTAAAAAATGATAGGTTCATTCGTGCGTTATTGAAACAACCCGTGGATAAGACACCTGTATGGATGATGCGTCAAGCGGGGCGTTATTTGCCGGAATATAGAAAGATACGTGCAGAAGCAGGTAGCTTTATGAATTTATGCACCAACCCTGAGTTAGCTTGTGAAGTGACCTTGCAGCCTTTAGAACGATTTGATTTTGATGCGGCTATTTTATTTTCTGATATTTTAACTATTCCCGATGCAATGGGATTGGGGCTTTCTTTTGCAGAAGGTGAAGGTCCGCGTTTTGAGCATCCTGTACGTACTGCGGCAGATATTGAGCGTTTACCTATTCCAGATCCTGAATTAGAATTAAAGTATGTCATGGATGCAGTGCGTACTATTAGAAAAAACTTGCATGGACGTGTGCCTTTAATCGGCTTTTCGGGAAGTCCATGGACACTTGCAACTTATATGGTTGAAGGTGCAAGCAGTAAGAATTTTGCCAAAGTGAAAGGCTTAATGTATGAACAGCCACATTTAATGCATAAAATGCTAGATAAGTTGGCGCAATCTGTTGCCGCTTATTTAAATGCGCAAATTGCTGCGGGTGCTCAAACTGTTATGTTATTTGATACCTGGGGTGGTGCTTTAGGTACGGAAGAATATTTGGAGTTTTCATTGCGCTATGCACAGCAAGTGCGCTCACTCTTGAATACCAATTATGAGGGTCAGAAAATCCCGACTATTCTATTTACCAAAGGGGGCGGGCAGTGGTTAGAGTCTATGGTTGATACAGGGTATGATGCTTTAGGTCTGGATTGGCAAACCGATATAGGCAAGGCGCGAACTAGAGTGGGGGACTCTGTCGCACTACAGGGCAATATGGATCCGATTACGCTGTATGCAAATCCAGATATTATCAAAGCTAAAGTTGCTACGATACTTGAAAAATATGGAGACGGTTCAGGTCATGTGTTTAATTTAGGGCATGGAATACTGCCAGACATCAATCCAGAGCATGTGAAAGCGATGGTTGATGCAGTGCATGATTTTAGTGGGCCTTATCACCGCTAGAGGGGATGATGAAAAAAATAATAACAATATTATTGATGTATGGCTTTGGTTCTAATTACGGCTATGCGCAAAGTGCCTGGGATGCACCTACTGGTGCATTAAAAGAGAGCAAAATGGATATAGTCGTCTATCGAAGCCCTACCTGTGGCTGTTGTAGTAAATGGCTGGAACATCTAAAAAAGCATGATTTTAAGGTGCTTGATAATGTGCTTGATGACGTTCAGAGTGTCAAAGATAAGTATGCTGTTAGTGCTGCCCTGGCTTCTTGTCATACCGCTATAATCAATGGCTATGTGGTAGAAGGGCATGTGCCGGCAAGTGATATTAAAAGCATGCTGCAAAATAAGGCAAATATAAAAGGGCTGGCTGTTCCTGGGATGGTGACTGGCTCACCGGGAATGGAAATGGGAGATCGGAAGGCTCCTTTTAAAGTGATATCCTTTGATAAAGACGGGCAGCTAGCAATCTATAAAACTTACGATAAATACTAATATGATACTTGCAATTGATGTTGGTGGTACAAAGACGCTTGTTGCCTTATATAGGGAGCAAGAAGGTGAGTGGCGTGTATGTAAAGAAAAAAAATACCAAAGCTCGGCATTTCAAAGTATTGCAGCAATTTTAACTGATTTTGCCGGTCAGAAAATTTATGCGCAAGTGACCTGTGTTTGTGCCGGTGTAGCCGGTCCGGTAGTGGATGGCGTTTGTCATATTACTAATTTATCCTGGAGTTTGAGTGTTTCTGACATACAGGAGGCGACTAAAGTTGGTGATGTGTACTTGTTGAATGACCTTGAGGCGACAGCATGGGGGATTAGGTATTTAGATGAAGATAAGTTTTTAGACATAAATCCTGAAGCCACTCCAAAGCAAGGAAATATTGCAATACTGTCTGCTGGCACCGGGCTTGGTGAGGCCATGTTAATCACAGGGGGTGACAATGTGACGGCGGTTGCTACTGAGGGAGGGCATGCCGATTTTGCTCCACAAAACGAAGAGCAGGATAAATTGCTGGTTTTTTTAAGAGCTAAATATCTGGGACATGTAAGTTATGAGCGTCTGGTTTCGGGAGAGGGCTTGTGTAATATTTATCAATACCTGAAATCTTTGGCTGATATGCCGATAAGTGAGCAGATAGAAGCAAAAATGGCTATATCTGACCCAGCGGCCGTTATAGGAAGTGCGGGGCTAGCTGAAACAGACCCGATATGTAAACAGGCTGTCAGATTATTTTGTCAGATTTATGCCGCTGAAGCTGCTAATTTAGCGCTTAAGTGTTTGCCTTATGCGGGAGTGGTTTTAGCGGGGGGCATTACGCCGAAATTATTAGCTGCAATAAAGCAGCCGTATTTTATGGATGCGTTTCTAAATAAGGGGCGTTATCAAGCGTTATTGCAAAATATTCCGGTTCGAGTTTGTATGGATGAGCAGATTGTTTTATCAGGTGCTCTAGCCTATGCGCGTTATGCAGAAAAAAATGAATCCAGATTGCTTGGTTCAGCTGATGAACAATAAGGCAAGCGAGTGATTATTGGCATACCTAAGGAAATTAAGGGGCAGGAATATAGAGTGGCCTTAATGCCATCGGGTGCTGCGGAGCTTGTTAGGGCTGGGCATGAGGTTTTAATTGAAACGGGTGCAGGTTTGGGTTCGGGATTTTCTGATATTGAATATTTGAACGGTGGTGCGAGGATTGTTTCAGTTGCTGAAGCGTGGGGTGCACAACTGGTTGTTAAAGTTAAAGAGCCATTGAGCTCAGAATATGATTATTTGCAAGGTCAGATTATCTTCACCTTTTTACATTTGGCTGGAGTAGAGAAAGAGCTTACATACCGATTGCTAAACAGTGGTACAACGGCGATTGCATATGAAACCTTAGAGGATGAGGAAGGGCGTTTGCCTATATTGGCACCAATGAGTGCAATTGCAGGAAATATGGCAGCTTTGGTGGGCAGCTATTATTTGGCAAGGTTTAATCAAGGGAATGGAGTACAGTTAGGAAAAGTGCTAGGACAGAAGCATGGTAAAGCTCTTATTATCGGTGATGGGGTCGTGGGGCTGCATGCAGCACGAACCTTGAATGGCATTGGGGCAAATGTATTTTTGGCCGGCTTGGATAAGGAAAAGGTTGGCTTGCCGATGTCAGGAGAGTTGGAGGGCGTGGAGTCTCTTTATTCAGAGGAAAAAACGATTGCCAGACATAGTTTAGATGCAGATCTGGTTATTGGGTCTGTTTTAAGAGTAGGGCAGAAAGCGCCTCATGTTGTGACGGAGGCTATGATAAAGAAGATGGGAAGGGGGACTGTGATAGTGGATGTCAGTATTGATCAGGGGGGCTGCATTGAAACATCAAAAGCAACGACACACAATGCCCCAGTTTATATCCAGCATGGCGTAACACACTACTGTGTGGCAAATATGCCAGGTGCGTATCCGCGCACAGCTACGATAGCGTTATGCTCGGTCTCGTTAGTATACATTCATTTTCTGGTAGGCCAGGGGTTGACGCGCTTTATGTCACAGTATAAAGGGGCGGTAAATATACACAATGCAAATATTTTCAATGAAAATGTGGCATTGAATATGGGATTGTAACTACTTTCAGGTGGGGATGGGTACCGCAGTTCCCCGTTATTTTAGATTAAGCGGGAGTGATGTGTTTAATGCATCACTCACAAAGCGATCTATATGTCAGAAATTCCGGACAAGCCATTCATTGTCCAATTGTCAGAGTCCATTACGCCTTCCATATCGGAACCTTCATCATACTGAATGGAACAAGCGTATTTTCTAAATAAAGACGTTCCATCTGCAGCAATCATCTCAATTTCAGCATTAACAATATATTTATAGTTACCTAATGTCCATGATTGTAATGGTTCAGTAGGGAATGTAATGTTTATTTCGCTGTCTATCTCATCTCTCACTTCTTTATTGCATTGAATAAATGCATAATTTGTCATGTTAGTTGCAGTGGCAACCCTGCTGCCTTCATCACCTGAGTCCTCTAAAAAGATGCCAGATGCGGCAATTTCTTTCATAAGAGGCATGATGGCTTTATTTTGAAAGAGGATTAAAGCAATAAGACCAGCTATAAAAATAAGCGGTAATAATTTTTTTTGCATAGCTAAAATAAATAGTATATAGAGTTTGGAAAGTTGTTTATTCTAACAGAAAAATAAGCATGAGATATGCTGATAGATAGGTGGCAGAAGCTATATGTCAACTTAATAGACACTGAAGGCTGGGTGTGTGCAAAAAAGAGAAAAGTTTTTTGTCTCTTTAAAGGTTGTAAAATCATAGATATACAATGAAAGTATCGACTCAATATGGCTTTGGGTGTAGATTGACTTGACATGATGCATAAAGTTGATAAACTATTCATCACTCAAATGGATGAGTGTTATCATGATATGTGATATGACAGGATGTTTAATGCTTTCGGTTTTATACCGAAAGGTAAATATATTTACTTTTAGGAGGTAATAATGGCTGCTACTACTGATTCAGTGAAAGCTGATGTTTCAGAGGCTCCACTACTAAATAAAGTTAACCTTTTTGCAGGTTTAACGCTTTACTTGGTTTTTTATTCATTTATTCGTTGGTATGAAGGTGTTTACGGATGGTCTGCTGGTTTAGACTCATTTGCACCAGAATTCGAAACATACTGGATGAATATGTTGTACATCGAGCTAGTTGCAGAAGTTGTAATTGCTTGTGGTCTTTGGGGTTATATCTGGAAAACTCGTGATCGTAAAGTGATGTCTATCACTCCACGTGAAGAGCTAAGAAGACATATGACTCACTGGACTTGGTTATGCATGTACGGTTGGGCTGTATACTGGGGTGCTTCATACTTCACTGAGCAAGATGGCACATGGCATCAAACTATTGTTCGTGATACTGATTTTACACCTAGTCATATCATTGAGTTCTATTTAGCATACCCAATTTACATCATTACTGGTGTATCTTCTTTCTTATATGCTAAAACAAGATTGCCTGCTTATAGCGAAGGTTTATCTTTAATGTACATGATCTCAGTATTGGGTCCTTTCATGATTCTACCAAACGTTGGCTTGAATGAGTGGGGACACACTTTCTGGTTTATGGAAGAGTTATTTGTAGCTCCTTTACATTACGGGTTTGTATTCTTCGGATGGGCGACTCTTGCTGTAATGGGTGTTGTAAATACTGAAGTAAATGCTTTAACTAAACTACTTAAAAAAGACTTAGCTTAATATAAAGCTAGCTTTAAAATGTAGTAAAAACTTGTTATCTCCTTTCTTGCCATTTACGGATGGCAAGATGAAAGAGAGATAATGATAATAAAAATAATTTTTTTGGAGGTAAGCGAATGAGTGCATCTCAATCAGCTGTACGCTCTCGTGCTGAAGCGGTTCAAGTTTCACGTACGTTAGACTGGATGATTCTCTTTACATTATTCACTGTTGTACTTGGTGGATATCATATTCACTACATGTTAACTGGTGGTGACTGGGATTTCTGGACAGATTGGAAAGATAGACGTTTATGGGTAACTGTAGCGCCAATCGTATCAATCACTTTCCCTGCTGCAGTTCAAGCATGTTTATGGTTCCGTTACCGTCTTCCTTTTGGAGCGGTAGTTTGTGTTCTAGCTCTTATGCTAGGTGAGTGGATTAACAGATATTTAAACTTCTGGGGTTGGACTTACTTCCCAGTAAACTTCTGTTTCCCTTCTAACCTAGTTCCTGGTGCTATTCTTCTTGATGTTGTGCTAATGCTTTCTAGCAGCTTTGTATTAACAGCTGTTGTTGGTGGTATGGCATGGGGCTTAGTATTTTACCCAGGTAACTGGCCAATTATTGCTCCTTTACACGTACCTGTTGAATACAACGGTATGATGTTTACTCTTGCTGATTTACAAGGTTACCACTACGTACGTACTGGTACTCCTGAGTACATTAGAATGGTAGAAAAAGGAACACTAAGAACATTCGGTAAAGACGTTGCTCCAGTATCTGCGTTCTTCTCAGCTTTCGTTTGTATTATTATTTACTTCTTGTGGCATTACTTCGGTCGTTGGTTTGCAAAAACTGACTTCATTGATGGCGAAGGAATGTAATAGTAGTTTAAAGAATCTATAAAGGTTTTTTGATTTATTAAAATAATAACGAAAATAAATTTCTCTAGTTTGGAGGAGATATATGAAAACAATAAAAGACAAAATAGCTAAGCTATCATTTGTCGCATTGCTATTGGCTGTAACATCTGCGATGTTCTACACGCCTACAGCATCTGCACATGGTGAAAAGTCTCAAGCAGCGTTTATGCGTATGCGTACTATTCACTGGTTTGATCTTGACTGGTCAAAAGATGAAGTTGCAATTAACGATACAATGACAATTTCTGGTAAATTCCACGTTTTCGCGGGTTGGCCTGAAACTGTTGATAAGCCTGAAGTATCTTTCTTGAACATCGGTATTCCGGGCCCTGTATTTATTCGTGCAGGTTCTTGGATTGGTGGTCAACTAGTACCTCGTTCAGTTACTTTGGAACTTGGCGAAACTTATGAGTTTAAAGTACTTTTAAAAGCACGTCGTCCAGGTGACTGGCACGTTCACACTATGATGAACGTTGAAGGCG
>DAOVWV010000166.1 GCA_030636485.1 Methyloprofundus sp. | reverse complement strand
TTGGGGAAAATAAAATTGATATGCTCTGCCTTTTGCAGGGTTAATTCAGGTACGATACTTTCAAAATCATGACCATCAGCACCTAGGCCGTGTAACCAGATAATCGAGTATTGTGGAGTGGCGGTAGCGGGTATTTCGACACAGCTAAGGGTTGTAGTCATAGTGCTTGTAAGTGAGTTATATGGGCTGTTTATTGTATAGGTTTTTGCGTTGCGTTGCATAATCCAGAACAGTCTGTTTTTCTACATCACTCTTATAGGACCAGCCAGTTATTTCATCCAGTGAGCGAAAACAGCCCAAACAAATATCTTCATTATTTAAGCAACAGCTACGAATGCACGGCGATTCTACGGCACGTTTAAGATGCTTATTCAATAATTCATTGATGTGCTCCAATGTCGACTCTACCCCCTTATAGTCTACTGGGATGGTGAATATTTCTGCATTCAGCACCAAACGCAATGAGGGGTATGAACTCACCCCGAGCAAGCGTGAGAAGTGGCGTTGCTCAGAGAGCTTTATATCCGTTTCCAGGCGAGTCAAATCTTTGCCAAAACGATCAATATCTAATGCCAACGGTTGTGCACACTCTATCAGCACCTCATTTAACGAAGGATTTTTAGCCTCCTTGTAATAAGCATGTTGAATTGTCTGGCGCATAGCTGACGCAGTTCCGGGGGCTTGACTTTCCGCCGCCAATATCGCTCTGCAAGCCGGATAAGTGGAGCGAAAGGGTGTATTTTTAATCCAGAAATCAAAATTAAAGCGCATATTTGGCACAGTATTTTCTATTTGTCGCCATGCCTGCTTGATCATCGCCTGCGTTTCAGACGGCATCGGTGTTTTGCTATCCGCAGCCAGCCCACCAAGTATCGGTTTGAACTCAAGCTCAGCGGGTAACTGTTGCTGCAACAGCGATAAAGATTGCTCAAATGCATAGCACCAGCTGCACATAGGATCATAGATATAGTAAAGCGTATTATTTTCGGCTTGCATGGATTCTCCTAAAAACATCCGTTGAGCGCCATATTATCTAATAATCTTATAACAAGATAGTGCCTATTTCTGCCTGATTAATAATAGATAGAGAAAAATCAATCAATCGAGGCTAGATAAGGTAAAATTCCTTATACTATAAAGTCACTACCATGAGGCTCTGCATTACTGTTAGTACACTATTTTCTATGTAATGGAGATGCCATTCTTCTCCTTTTTTTGGTTTGATGAATATTGAAATGAGCGAAAATAAACTAATTGATACCTCTAATTTACGTGGGGATTTTTTCGGTGGACTGACAGCTGGAGTTGTTGCCCTGCCACTTGCCCTCGCTTTTGGCGTGCAATCCGGTATGGGGGCTATTGCAGGTATTTATGGCGCCATTGCCTTAGGAATTTTTGCCGCCTGGTTTGGTGGCACCAATACCCAGATCAGTGGCCCTACCGGCCCCATGACCGTGGTTTCTGCCGTTGTTATCGCCACTGAAATTGAGCTACATGGTAGTTTGGATGCCGCACTGGGCACCATTCTCGCCATTTTCCTGCTGGCAGGTCTCATCCAGATTGTATTAGGCATACTCAAAGTAGGCCAATATATTCGCTATATGCCCTACCCTGTTGTCTCAGGATTTATGAGCGGCATCGGGGTGATTATTATTCTGTTACAGGTTTTTCCTTTTCTGGGTCATCCATCGCCGAAAAAAATATTGGATGTTTTTTCTGACTTGCCCAATATATTGCCATTAATCAATATAGAATCCGTTATTCTGGCACTGGCTACGATTGCTACAATTTACCTTTTTCCGCTGGTGACCAAGCTTATTCCCAGCGCCTTAGTCGCATTAATTGCATTAACAGCCGCTTCTACCTTGATGGGACTGGATGTATCCATTATTGGTCATATTCCAGAAGGCTTACCCGATATACAATTAGACGCATTGCAGCATATAGACTTTACTGCCCCCATGTTAATAATCATCCCAGCACTCACCTTGGCAGCATTAGGGACGATTGATTCCCTGCTAACCTCGATAGTGGCTGATAATATGACTAAAACCCAGCACAACAGCAATAAAGAGCTGGTAGGGCAAGGCATTGGAAATATGGTCGCTGCGGTTATCGGGGGGATTCCTGGTGCCGGTGCAACCATGCGTACCGTGGTTAATATCAATTCAGGCGGCAAGACTAAAATCTCCGGTGTTATACATGGTACCGCACTGTTACTGGTACTCATCGGTGCCGGTACTTATGCCCGACTTATCCCCTTACCGGTATTGGCAGGCATCTTGATTACCGTCGGCATAGGCATCATCGATTACAAAGGCCTCAAGCATTTATTCAATGTGCCTAAGTCAGATGCGGCAGTGATGCTAATCGTATTGATCATGACGGTCTTTGTGGACTTATTACAGGCTGTTGCAGTAGGCATGGTACTCGCTTCCGTCTTATTTATGAAAAAAATGAGCGACATCGTGGAAGATAAATCTGCAATTGGCTCAGTGGATAAGTTCGCACGCGAAGAAGCCTGGATTGATGAAACCGAATTAAGTGATGATATATTACAAAAAGTCTATATCAAACATTTTGATGGTCCCATCTTTTTTGGCTTTGCCTCTAAATTTCAGGAAATGACCCGCGCATTACCCGAAGTTGATGTCGTCATCATGCGTATGGATAAAGTCCCGTATATTGATCAATCAGGTATGTATGCCATTGAAGATGCGCTGATGGCTTTGCAGGAAAAAAAGGTGTTGGTATTATTGATAGGCATACAAAAGCAGCCTGAAGATATGCTGAGAAGAATTAGCTTAGTGCCAGACATGATTACCGACCAGCATTTGTATCAAGATTTCCCCAGCTGCATTCAGGCTCTGGAATCCGGTGATGCATTTAAAAATGTGGAGAAAAAAGAAGATTTTGCCTGGTCTTATATCACCCGTTAAGCAACTGGCATAAAACTTTTTTCTCATTCTCTCGTCCCCATGCTCTGCGCTCTTCGTTATACACAAATATTAATAAGGCAGATAAACTATGCAAAAGTCGTCATTCCTGCATGCAGTTAGCAGGAATCCATGTTCAACATAGATTCCCGATAAACAAACTTCGGGAATGACGCGCTGTTTATCTGCATTTTTCCGTGGATAATGAGAAGTTACCTTATGTATAATGAAGAGCGCTCTGCGTTCCGAGACAAAGAGTATTCCAAACTGATATGATTCAGCAAAAAGCCCCCTCTATAGCGCAAATAAACACCCTCAAACAATGTCTGTCACAGCAAACAGAGCTTGAACTCGCTATACTTATCGGTAGCCAGGCACAGGGCAAAGCAACCGCACAAAGCGATTGGGATTTTGCCATACGCTGGCAACAACAGCTAGACCCCATGCAACGGCTCGGTAAAACAGAGACACTTAGACGTTTAATAGCCAAACAGCTTAAGCTCGCTGAAGCAAAAATTGACTTAATTGATTTAAACAGGCCTAGCTTAACTATGCGCGCCGTTGTCGCCGAAGAAGGTCTCATCCTGAAAGGTGAGGAAAGCCTTGCCTGGGCGCACTTCTTACAGCGTACCTGGCGTGAGCTGGAGAGCTTTTACTGGGAAAAAATCTATGCAACTTGAGTTATATCAGGCAGAAACAGCACGCATTGCCAGCGAACAGACAGCCTTGCTTGATGAAGTCTATCAAGCCTTATCAGCCGGGCAGTCACTTTCCAGGCTAGAAAAAAATGGCGCTCTACATGCCTTGCAGGTACTCATTGAAAATGCGATAGGAAAAGCCAAGCAAATACTCAAAGCCAAAAACGAGCCTGTCCCTGTCTCGGCCTATGATGCATTTGATAGCCTAGCAAGGTTGGGGGCTATCAAGCAAACCGAACTTGAACAATGGAACCAGGCAATAGGGCTACGCAACCGGATTGTGCATGAATATATGAATATTGATATGCAGCTGGTCATGCTGTTAATCAGTCAAAAGCAATACACTTTTATAACAGAGTTTTTGTATAAACCGATACTATAAATACTCAACAAACCTAAGGGAATGAATATGGAAGAAGAAGGAAATAATTTTTTCAAATGGACGGGGAGAATCAGTTCCGTACTTTTTTTACTACTACTTGTCCTTTCGATAGGCATTGTTATTTTTGGCATATATGAAAGCAACAACTGGAATAAACGCAATAGCGTTGAAATCACAGGTAAGAATCCTAATAAACCCATAGAGAATCTTCACCTAGGTCGTATCACAAAAGTCTGTGGCAAAGATATTCAATATGTACCATTAACTTCAGATTCTAATTCAAAAGGTTTTTCCTCAGGGGGGTATGGAAACATAACAAGAAATGTTGTATTTTTCGTTGGTGAAGAGATGAATGCCCACTGGCTATTTAATACTGATAGCTATTTAATTGATAAAATACAACAAATTAAGAAAAACCACATAGAATGCAAAAACGAAGAAACACTCTCAATTTATTTTGAAATCAGAAAAAAAGATGCCGATAATAACGGCAAGCTAGATAACAACGACCCTATTACTATTGCATTAACATCACCAGATGGGCTGAACTACACAGAGATTGAACAAGATCTAACATCTGTACTAGACCACAGCATTAATTACAATACCTCGGTATTAACACTTCTAGTACAACACAAAAAACTAATTTTAATGAAAAAATACTCATTAAAAACAAATAAAAAGCTATCTGAAAAGGAAATCACCAGAATTGCTAAAAAGCAATAACGGAAAATACAAAGTAACTACCGTTATTAAACCTAAAAACATCAGTTGAACGCTATATTATGTAACTTCTCATTATCCACTGGCATCTGAACTATACAAAAAGCCGTCATTCCTGCATGTTGTTAGCAGGAACCTATGTTCAACGTAGATTCCCGATAAACAGACTTCGGGAATGACGACCTTTTCACCTGCATTTACCCGTGAATAATGAG
>DAOVWV010000338.1 GCA_030636485.1 Methyloprofundus sp. | reverse complement strand
GCTTTTGGGCGGGCGGCGGTATCGTGAATGATTCCGTTAAAGAGGCTGAATATCAGGAATGCTTTGATAAAGCGGCGGCAATGATCAGCCTTTTGCGGCAGATGCGCAGTTCGTGATTGTCTTAAAATTAGGCGGGAGTTTATTGTCTAGCCCGGCATTGATGCAATACTTGCAACTGGCCAGTGAAAAAGGGCAGGGGCAATTAGTGATTGTATCTGGGGGCGGTGTTTTTGCCGATCAGGTGCGTGCTACGCAAACACAGTGGCAGTATGATGATAAAACAGCGCACGCTATGGCTATTCTTGCGATGCAGCAAATGGCTTTGTTGTTTCAGGGGCTGTGCCCTGATTTGGTTGTGGTTGATAAAGTGGCTGCAATACATGCGGCTTTACAACGGCAACATGTCGTTGTCTGGTCGCCTTTGCTAACGGAGTTAGATGCTAAAGGTGTGCCTGCTAGCTGGGATGTGACATCAGATAGCCTGGCAGCCTGGCTGGCCATTCAGTTATCCGCTAGCAAGTTAATGTTAGTTAAATCAGCATCCATTCCTGAGGGTGAGTCACTAGAGCAGCTGACCCATGCAGGAATTATTGATAAAGCTTTTACTCGCTTGGTGCACAATAAACCTTTAATGGTAGAATGTATTTCTGCACAGCAACTTTCTGTTCTTGCCAATTGTTTAAAAGACAATGCCTAAATATACCCAATCACATTCTTTGTTATCAATACGCGGCTTAGCACAGCGTTCGGTTAAATTATTGTCACGCTTTGTAACGTATAATTTCCAGCATGTTTATTATCGCACCAAAGAATCTTTTGGCCAGCATAAAAGAGATCTTGTTGTGGTGCGCGTGGAAGAGGCCAGTGAGAGTTTGCAGGAAACCAAAGTACAATTTTTGGATGCCTTAGAGCGCTTTAAGTCGGTGGTGCATGTTGAATCGGGTACTTTAGAAGACAAATATGCTTTATTGAAGCAACAGTTCGATTTTTGTGCGCTACGTTCGGAGCATGTTGCCAATAGGATTCAAGCGATTGAAGAAGTGAGTGATGCCTTGTTTCAAGAGTGGGAGGATGAATTAAAGCAATACACCAACCGCTCTTTGCGCGCACAGAGCAGACAGCAGTTAAAACTATCCAGGCAGCATTACACGCGGCTGATTAAAGCGATGCACAAAGCCGAGCAGAAAATCCAGCCAGTTTTAGGGGCTTTTAGGGATCAGGTATTGTTTTTAAAGCATAACCTTAATGCCAATGCGATTGCCGCCTTGCAACAGGAGTTTTCAGAAATTGCGCTGGATATTTCACAGTTGATTCAGGCGATGGAGAAATCCATATCCGAGGCTAATCATTTTGTGCTGGTTCTTGTGGAACAGAAAAACCTACCGAAATTACCCAAAGTTAAATAAAGGATAGATAGCGAGTCATGACACGTATTGTTTTAGGTATCGAATATGATGGCAGTGCCTTTTTTGGCTGGCAATGGCAGGAAGGGGGCTTGCGTACCGTACAGGATGAAGTGCAAAAAGCCGCTTCCAGAGTGGCTAACCATACGGTCAGTGTTATTTGTACCGGTAGGACTGATACCGGGGTACATGCATTGGAGCAGGTGGTGCATTTTGAGACTGATGCTGAGCGTAGTATGCGCTCCTGGCAATTGGGGATGAATGTCAATTTGCCCGATGATGTCAGGGTCATTTGGGCGCAGCAAGCGGTAGGTGACTTTCATGCGCGTTACAGTGCCATTGCACGCTTTTATCGTTATACTATTCTCAACCGCTCAACCAAGTCGGCACTACAGCGTGACCGGGTCACCTGGTATCACCAGAAACTAGATGCCGAACGGATGCACCTGGCGGCACAAAGCTTGGTGGGCAGTCATGATTTTACCGCGTTCAGAGCGTTAAAATGTCAGTCCTTAAGCCCTATGCGCTTAATGTATTTTATTGATGTTTATCGGCAGGGCGAGCAGGTGATCATGGATATTTCTGCGAATGCCTTTTTGCATCATATGGTACGTAATATTGCCGGTGTGTTAATGGCAATCGGTTCAGGAGAACAGGAGATTGAATGGACGCAAGTATTATTAGAGGGTAAGAATAGACAAGTGGGGGGGGTAACAGCACCGCCTCATGGCCTGTATTTGGGAGGGGTGTATTATCCTGAGCAATATAAGCTACCCAAACATCCAATTTTTGAAAAACTACCTGCCAATGCGCAGCGATTTAACCATGGAGATCTCAGTAAATGAAGAAGATAGTCTTATTAACGGCTAGTGCATTACTTTCGGGCTGTGCCAGCTTTGGTGAAGGAATAGCGACGGCGATCATGGAGAAACAGGAGCAGGAGGATATCCGCGAATGTCGGGTTGATGGTAAGCAATTTGGTGGTATGCAGGATAACTTCGAAAATGCCGGAGACTCATTAAAAGTATTGATGGTGCATGGGGTTGGAACGCATATACCAGGTTATAGTACTCAGTTTCAGGAAAAATTGGCCGCTGAATTGCAAATGCCTGCCAAGAGTAGTCGCTATAAAGAAATTCATTTGCTTAATAAGGAATATCCAGAGAAAGACTTAGGAGTGTTGAGAGTACGGCGGTTGCTAAATAGTGATGGTAGTAGTGAAGTGTTGTTTTATGAGTTAACCTGGTCCGCTATTACTAACCCGGAAAAAGAAAAGCTTAAATACGATACCTCGGGCGCTTATTCATTTCGCCGTGCAGAAGTGAATCAGATGTTAAAAGAATTTTCCAATGATACCAGTCCCGATCCGATGATATACCTGGGTAAAAGTAAGGACCAAGTTTTAGCTTCATTTAGAACGGCATTTTGCTGGATGGTGGGGCGTGACTGGGATGCACTGCCTGAGTATAGTGAGAGTGAGTGTAAGATAAATAAGGAGGCGATTCAATACCTACCGAGTGATAAATACGCGATTGTCTCGCATAGTTTAGGTAGTCGTATTGTTATGGATGGTATGCACAGTATTGCTCAGCGTACGGCGCAAGCGACAAATGGCGCACCAACGAACTTAGAAGAAGGAGTTATAGAAGAGTTTACAAAGGGGTTTCGGCAGAAGAGTATCCCCTTTTATCTGATGTCT
>DAOVWV010000380.1 GCA_030636485.1 Methyloprofundus sp. | reverse complement strand
TATTAGTGGGATAAATATTACACCGCTCGTCATCCCCGCATGCTGTTAGCGGGGATCTATTTTTAACACAGAGATTCCTGCTAACAACATGCAGGAATGACGGATTCTTCAAGGAAGTTTTCGGGTCTCTTTATTTAAAAAACCGCTTTAGATAATGCCCAGTATAGGATTGTTCCTGCGTGGATACTTTTTCTGGTGTTCCTTCGGCAACCACAGTTCCTCCACCATCCCCCCCTTCAGGGCCTATATCAATCACCCAGTCGGCTGTTTTGATAACATCCAGGTTATGTTCAATGACAATAATGGTATTGCCGTGATCACGCAGGGTATGCAGTACATTGAGGAGTTGCTGAATATCATGGAAATGCAGGCCGGTGGTTGGTTCATCCAGGATATATAAGGTTTTACCCGTATCACGCTTGGACAGTTCTTTGGAGAGTTTAACCCGCTGCGCCTCTCCTCCCGATAGGGTTGTCGCATTTTGTCCCAGGCTGATATAGCTTAAGCCGACATCTAGCATGGTTTGCAGTTTACGCGCCAGAACGGGGACAGGCTTAAAGAAGGGATGCGCTTCTTCCACTGTCATATTCAGCACTTCATTGATGGTCTTGCCTTTATAGCGAATTTCCAGAGTTTCGCGATTGTAGCGTTTACCTTCACAGGCATCACAATGCACAAAAATATCGGGTAGAAAGTGCATTTCTACTTTGACAACGCCATCGCCACGGCAGGATTCGCAACGCCCGCCTTTTACATTAAAGCTAAACCGGCCCGGCGTATAACCACGTGATCGCGCTTCTGGGGTGGCTGCAAACAACTCCCGTATGGGGGTGAATAAACCAGTATACGTGGCGGGATTAGAGCGTGGGGTTCTGCCTATCGGACTTTGGTTGATGTCCACGACTTTGTCTATCTGCTCTAAACCTTCGACTGATTGACACGGCGCGGGTAGGGTGGTGGCGCGGTTAATTGTACGTGCGGCATAGCGGTATAAGGTATCATTGACCAGCGTTGATTTTCCCGAACCTGATACACCGGTGACACAGGTGAGTAATCCTATGGGAAATTTAACATCAATATTTTTTAAGTTATTACCGGCAGCCTGATGTACGGTAATCAGTTTTTTAGCATTCCGTGGGGTGAGTTTTTTAGAACCGGTAATCGTCAATTTGCCGGAAAGGTATTGTCCGGTAATCGATTGCTTATTATTGATAATATCATCAGCACTTCCCTGGGCAATAATCTGTCCACCATGCACACCGGCACCTGGGCCTATATCAACCACATGCTGTGCGGCACGAATCGCATCTTCATCGTGCTCTACGACAATAACGGTATTGCCTAAATCACGCAATCTAAACAGCGTCTTAAGCAGTCTATCATTATCGCGTTGGTGCAGGCCTATAGAAGGCTCATCCAATACGTACATGACACCGACCAGTCCGGCACCGATTTGGCTGGCCAGGCGTATACGCTGTGCCTCACCACCTGAGAGTGTATCTGCACTGCGATCCAGAGTCAGGTAATCTAAGCCTACGTTCACTAGAAATTCCAGACGCTGCTGGATTTCAATGACTATTTTTTCTGCAATCTGGCCGCGTTGCCCTGGTAAATTGAGTGTTTGAAAAAACTCCAGAGCCTGACGGATAGGCAGCCTGGTGATTTCATATAGTGGCTGTGAGTCTATGAATACATGCCGTGCAGCCGTATTTAGTCGTGAGCCGGAACAGTCGGAACAGACTTGATTGGCCTGGTATTTTGCGAGTTCGTCACGTACGACCTGAGATTCTGTTTCGTGATAGCGACGCTCCATATTGGCAATGATGCCTTCAAAGCTGTGGCGTTTTTTGCGTTTTTTACCTGTGCCAGTGACAAAGGTGAAGTCTATGGCTTTGCGGCCACTGCCATAGAGCACAATGTTGCGGATTTCTTCGCTAAGCTCGCGGAATGGAGTTTCGGCATCAAAGCCATAATGTTCCGCAAGCGAGCAAATAATTTGATAATAATAGCCATTGCGCCTATCCCAGCCACGCACTGCGCCAGCCGCCAGACTCAGCTCATCATTATGCACTACCAGCGCAGGGTCAAAATGCTGTTTTACACCCAGGCCATCACAAGCGGGGCAGGCTCCTTTGGGGTTGTTAAAAGAAAAGATCCTCGGCTCTAGTTCGCTGATGCTATAACCGCATTGAGAACAGGCGTATTTTTCCGAAAAAATCAGCTGTTTGCTGTTATCATCCATGCAAACAGTTGTGGCTACACCACCCGCAATTCTTAATGCGGTTTCAAATGATTCGGCCAGGCGTAGCTTGATATCATCGCGAATTTTAAAGCGGTCAATAATGACTTCTATGGTATGTTTTTTCTTACCATCAATGTCTGGCAGTTCATCCAGTTCGTAGACGCTGTTATCAATACGCACACGAATAAAACCCTGTGCCTGTAGGTCTTCCAGTAACTGAATATGTTCGCCTTTGCGTTGATTGACCACAGGTGCCAATAGCATCCAGCGTTCGCCTTCGCTTTGCTCCAGTACATGATCAACCATCTGACTTACTGTCTGGGCTTCCAGAGATAAACCATGTTCAGGGCAGCAAGGCGTGCCCGCGCGGGCATATAAACGTCCTAAATAATAAAATAATTCAGAAATGAACCCAATGCAACCGCGTCGGTGTGGTGGGGTGGATTTTGGTTCAATGGAAATGGCCGGGGATAGGCCTTCGAT
>DAOVWV010000233.1 GCA_030636485.1 Methyloprofundus sp. | reverse complement strand
TCGCAGTTTCGGCTTCATCTCTATAGTCTAGTTCCTTGTAAAGCTCTTCTACCGGTAGAGTCTTGCCTTCTTTTTCTTTAGTCGCCATCGCTCTGGCAGGACCCGAACCTAATGCAAAATATTTTTCATGCGATAAGCTCCAGCCTGCATATTGACTGCCTAAACAAGCTAAGACAGGATTGCTGGTATAAACGGTAATGCTTAATGGCCATTTTTCCGTATAAGGACTGCTTTCAATAGAAACAGTGCCCATGCCGCCCAGGCAAATCTCAGTGATGATACGTCCTGCCTCAAGTCCGCCTGGGACATTAATGCCGGCATCAATAATGGTGCAGCCATTATCCATTGTTTGCACATCCAGTCTTAATTTATCTGCATTATCAATTAATTCCTGTACTAAAGGCGCGGTGAGTTTGTTAACGCTCGCTGTGTATTGCATGGTGGTAAATACCCTAATATAAGTGGTTTTCTATAAATTGTTGTCTTGCTAGCAGGCTATCCAGTGTCTGCTGAACTGTTTTTTCTTGCGCTATAATACTGCATATTGGTGCATTAGTATCTAGGCGTGTATTGATTTTTGGTCGGTCAAAGCTCCATTCTGGCCATTTGAACGTCGAGTTTATTTTACAGGCCTGCTTTGCGTAAATAATTTGCAGGCCACGTATGCTTTTGTCTACGGCAATGTGGCCTAGCCTTCCCAATATATGAGGGGTCAATAAATCGAGTTCAGGGTATAGCATCATACTGGCTGGAGGGCGCGGATTTATTTCTAAAAAATAACAGCGTTCATCATCCCAGATAAAATCCAGACTCGCCAGACCTTTTAAATGATAATGACTGACCAATTGTTTAAGCCAGCGGAGTACTGTTTGTTGTGCTTTCTGTGCCAGGTTCGCATCACGAATAATCCCTGCAAAAGCAAAGTTATCGGCTGCTAGCGTCCATTGCCGATGAAAGCCAATTAATTTAAACTGCTCTCCATCGGCACAAAATAAAACCGAGCCAGTTTGCCCTGCACAAAATTTTTGATAATATTCGTCTTGCTTTGCCAGCCTATCACACTGGCTAATGCCTAAGCCACCGGCATGATTTCTGGGCTTTATTAACCAACCGTCACTGTTTTCAGGTGGATAAAAGCGGGTTTCGGGGTGATCTATATCAAATTTATTCAGCTGCTTAAAGAATGATTTTTTGTCATTCAGTTGTTTACACACTGCGACACTATTTCCTGCAACAGTAAAATGCTCAGTGAGGTAGACCAAGGTCTCTGGCTGATTTTCCATGCCGCTACCATAAACAAGCCATTGTATCTTATAGTTTAATACGATGCATTCGATCACTTGCTGAATCGTTGCCAGGGATAAATCCTCTACCTGCCAAACCTGCTCCGCTAGCGCGACTGTATCCTGGTCGGCAAATAGATCAATAACCAAAGGCCGGAAACCCGCCTGGCTGACTGCGTTTGCCAGTATTCTGCCGGAATGGGCAATAAGCAGTATATTAGGCACTTTCTTGGTTGTAAACTGCCGTCTGTTCCACTTTTATTTCACCACCGCTATTGCGTGCGCTGGCCATAAATACTGTTAAATTATGACTGTGTGCAAAACGCTGTTCAACTTGCTGCTTTAATTTTTCTGCCAACTCTACACCCTGTACAACGCAAAAACCTGTCGGTCCCCAGGATGTCTGGCCAATGGCAGTGGCTCCCTGGTCTTGTAAAAAACGCATTGCTGTTGCCACTTCATCACTGGTAAAGATGCCGCCCTGTGCGCTGGCAAAATGTTCGCCAACCGATGCTTGTAACTGGGTAATCACATCACCGAATAAATGGATATTATTTTCGGCTAACGCAGGCAGTCCTTGCATCATCAGTAAATAGCATAAGCGCGCTGCTTCCTGTTGTGGGAAAGGGGGGAGTTCTTTAAATGCCTGTATTTCATCATTGCCATGCAATCCCTGCCCACGTTTATCAAATACCAGAATAAAGCGCCAATCATCAGGTACGTCCATACGCGAAATAACCGGAGGGGTTACGGTCTGCTTTCCACGCCCACCATCGACCACTAAACCACCCTGTTCAAAAGTGGCAATACCGATTCCAGAACGTGCGCCCCGGGCTGTTAGCTTGGCAATATCGCGTACATTAAGCCCTAGACCATAATAAGCACTTAAAGCCAGGCCTATTGCAAGAGACATTTGTGTCCCCGAGCCTAAGCCGACATGTTCTGGAATGCAGGCGTGTAATTCAATATGCAGTTTATCCGAGACATTGAGTGCCGTGCAAAGCTGTTTGACACAGGTTAAGGCCCGCTCAGATGGAAGTCCACTCAAACTTAATTGGTCAGCGTAGCTTAGCGATATGCGAGTATTGATTTCATTGAGTGCAACACCAATGCTGCCAAAAATTCGCCCTAAAGAGCCGCTTAAATCAATAAAGCCCATATGCAAACGTGCAGGGGCAACCACTGTAATACTGGATAGAGGAGCTTTCAAAGGATTATTCACTAAAATAATAAACGGGAAAACGAGGCATTATACAGGATTGCTAAGGACTTAGGCGGGTAAAGCAGAATGGGTTTGAGTGTATTTTGCGCGGTTGCGAGAAGCATGTGAGTGGGCTTCATTTATTGTAGGCATAAAAAAACCAGCTCGATAGGCTGGTTATGTAAGTGTCTTTTTAAGTCCATTTATAAATTGTATATAAATGGCGGAGAGGCAGGGATTCGAACCCTGGGAGGGGATAAACCCTCAACGGTTTTCAAGACCGCCGCTTTCGGCCACTCAGCCACCTCTCCTAAAGAGACGCTATGATATACAACTTTTAGCTAAATGAAAAGCTTTTTATGTAGAAAAAATAATGAAAAATATTTTTATTTTATATATCAATAAACTAAATTATTTTTTTTTTAATATGATGTTGTCTGATTTTTTAGTGACGGTGTTATAGATTTTTATAAATAAAATTGAGGATGACAGTATTAGGGTAATCGCATTCGCATAGATGATGGCTTTGTCAGCAAGATGGATCCCATAAATCATCCATAGAAGTACGCCGAGGGTAAAGGCACTGTACATGCCTAAAGATAGGGAGTCTGTATTTCTGGTTTTTAGGGTCATGATGGCTTGCGGTAAAAAAGAAAAGGTGGTGAGTGTGGCAGCAATATAGCCAATTACTTCTGGGGGTATATTTATCATCGGGTTTGTTGAGGTTTGTTGAGTGGGTATTAGAGCTGGGAGGGAAGGGGTTAGGCTACTCGATACGCAAAATCATAAAATCCTTAGTCCTAACTTAAGAAGGGACAAGTATTATGCGAGCCTTGTTCCAATGCTCTGTGTTCTGTATTTCGTGACGCAGAGCGTCAGTCTATGCATTCCCACGCAGAGCGTGGGAACGAGAACATGCCATCTTAAAAGGAGCGCTGCTAATTTTTTACTCGCTTTCTCCTTGTCTTCGATGGCGGTCTTGGTCTTCAACGATCTCTTTAATGAATTCATTATTGGTTTTTAAGGTGGGGAATAAATGCTTTTTTTCCCAGTATAGGCCTAACCAGATAAAGGGAAGAGTTATCAGTAAATCAATTGCAAAGTGTGCGCCCATTAATATTGTTAAACCAGCGGTACTAAACAGTAGTACGCCAATTAAATAAAAACGAAAACCTAAGACGATACCGCTTAAAAACATGGTATGTGCAAGTATGATATGTATAGAAATTGCAGCGGCTGATGCCTTCATCATCTCAGCATGCCAAGTTAAAAACACCAGTAATATGGCAAAAAAAGCACTGCCCCAAAAAAGCACCTGTAATTTAACCAGGTGCTCTATTTTATGCCCGGTTGCAATCGTTTTGGTTTTTTCACTTAGCATGGAGCTAAATAAGAAAACAGGTGCCATTAATAACCAATAAAAAATTCCCGCTCTATCATAAATATCTATTAATACTTCACCAAAAAAACATAAGAATATGAGCGATATAAAAATTATTTCATTAATGTAAATATGGTTTAAGGCTGCATCCATATTCCATTTTGATTTGTTTATTTGCTGTTCATTCATGAGACTCCTCCAGTTAAGTGGCTATCAACTTAAAGT
>DAOVWV010000244.1 GCA_030636485.1 Methyloprofundus sp. | reverse complement strand
GTTCCATCAGTGAAATTTTCTCCTTCGGACACGCCAGACAATTTAATAGTCAAGCGACTTCCTTCTTCAGCTTCTTGCTCAGTATCCTGCCAGGTTTTTCTTTGCTCTATTAATTTATCAATCATAGCGTCAACATCGCTTGCTTCAACACTCGACACTGGCTTGTTAATGGCAATGGCATCCACACCATCCAGAGAAAACTCTGGATACACTTCAAAAACCGCAGTAAAACTGAAACCCTCATCCGTTTTTACTGGCTCAATTTGTGGCATTCCCGCAGGGCGCAACTCATGCTCCTGTAAAGCAAGAAAATAATGATCCTGAATCAAATCCCCTGTAATTTCTTCTCTTACCCGCGCACCATACATTTTCTTAACAACTTTTTGAGGCACTTTTCCAGGGCGAAAACCGTCAATTTTAACTTCACGAGCGACTGATTTCAAGCGCTTATCAACTTTATCCTGAACAACATCTTCAGGCACAGTAATAGTCATTTTTCTGCTTAATTCTGATGTCTTTTCGACAGAGATTTGCATTGATTTACCTCAAACTTATGTGTATATAAATAGTGAAATTTTATCCCGTGGTGGGACTATATCTGGAGAGTTAACGATGATTACCGTTAAAAATATTTTGATATTGAGTGGTGCGAGCGGAGAGACTTGAACTCTCACATCATAAGATACTGGTACCTAAAACCAGCGCGTCTACCAATTCCGCCACGCTCGCTCGCTTACTCAATTTGAATGCCTATTATAATGAATATTTTCAGGATTACAAACATTAATTTATATTTTTTTTCTACGCAAAGTTCTATCGAGAATTATTGACACCCAACCCCCTAATATATAACAACTGAAGGTTCTTCATAGACATTCAATCCTCGAAAAACTTTACAACCTAAGGCGACCATTAGACTTCAACTTCCCCCTTTTCCACCTCTTCAGCAAAAAATGCCTCAACCTCCTTGATATCCCGAGTCCTCCGCATCGCCGGCATACTGTTTAAAAACATATGCCCATAGGATTTTTTTAACAAGCGCGGATCACAAAGCAGCAATACCCCCCTATCATTGACATCACGAATTAACCGCCCTACCCCCTGGCGCAACGCAGTCACAGCGGTGGGTAATTGATATTCAAAAAAAGGTTTACGCCCCTGCTTTTCCATTGCCTCTAAACGTGCCTTTAAAACCGGATCACCCGGGGATGAAAAAGGCAGTTTATCAATAATCACCGTCGATAATGCCTCCCCACGCACATCAATGCCTTCCCAGAAACTGGCGGTTCCCAAGAGTACCGCATTCCCTTTTTGCTTAAAATCATCCAACAGGATAGCTTTCGGCTTATCCCCCTGCACTAAAATAGGGTATTCGATTCTTTTATCTAATATTTTTGCCGCTGCCTGTAAGGCTCGATGACTGGTAAACAAGAAAAATGTACGTCCTTTGCTGGCATTAATCACCGGGATCGCCACCTCAACAATCTGCTCAACAAAGTCGGGGGCATTGGGCTGTGGCAAACCTTTAGGGTGATAGAACAATGATTGATTAGGGAAATCAAAGGGACTTTCCCAGCTAAAGCTTTTGGCATTACTGATCCCCAGGTTACGCGCAAAATAATCAAATTTCTGTGCCACACTCAAGGTCGCCGAGGTAAACACCCATGAAGCACTGTGTTGATGCATAAACGCCTGAAATTCGGCCGCCACATCCAGTGGGGTTAAATGCAGGCTAAAAGATTTTTTATGCGTCTCATACCAACGCACCCATTTACCACTGTTGTCCTGCAAGATCTTTTTTAACTGATCCTCCACTTCTTCCGCACGCTTAAAGCAGGTTTCCAGCCCCTTACTGCGCACCGACGCAAGCTCTAACTGATCAGCCAAAGCCTCAAGATGCGCTTGCAAGCGCTCCAAGCCATCCATAATTTTAGGGTTATTTTCTATCTCTTTCCAATCACCTCGCCCGACATCCAACCCAAAAGCCAAGCGCATATCCTTAACCTCATGCGTCAGATTTTCACTTGCAACCCGCAAATCTGGCATATCTTTAGCGTCCTGATGATATTCCATCAAGGCATCATTGGCTAAATCACTGATTTGCTTGGAACCTATAGAGAGCCCCAGGAAATTAGAAGCCGTATCGGCCAACTGGTGCGCCTCATCAATAATCACCACATCGGCATTCGGCAGCAACTCACCAAAGCCAGTCTCCCTGATAGACCAGTCGGCACAGAGTAAATGGTGATTAACAACAATAAGATGCGCTTCCTGTGCTTTTTTACGCGCCTTCATTAAAAAACAGCCCTCATATTCGGGACACTCCTGTCCCAGACAATTCTCACGGGTCGAAGTCGCCTGCTGCCAAATCGGATTGCTCTCCATGACCTCATGCATATCCGCCGTATCACCGGTACGGGTACTTTTTGACCATTTTTTGATTTTTACCAGAGCAGCAATCTCTTCCCGGCCAAATCCCAGATTTGAATGCACGGCCAACTCTAACCGATAACTACACAGATAGTTCGCCCGGCCTTTTAATAAAGCAGCGGAAAAAGGCTCTCTCAACGCCTTACGAATAAGCGGAACATCTTTATTAAACAGCTGATCCTGTAAGTTTTTTGTCCCGGTAGACACGATCACTTTTTTGCCCGAAACAATGGCGGGCACCAAATAGGCAAAGGTTTTTCCTGTGCCTGTACCCGCCTCAACGATCACATCTTCGTTATCCTCTATACTCTGCGCTACCGCTTCTGCCATTTCTATTTGAGCCGCTCGCGGCAAATAGCCTGGAATAACTTTTGCGAGCGCACCATCGCTGGCAAAAAAGTCATACATCTGTTGTTTACTATCCATTATATTTCACTGTATATTCATTCGTACTGACCCTAAGGAACCAAGATTTAACAATACCCAAAAGTATGATATCGGATTAAAGGCAAGTCAGACTTGGGGACTCTTAAGTTCTCGTTTCCTATGTTTTCTGCAACTGCTGCAAATCCTGTAATAGTGCCTGACTATGCAAGCTCGGGGAAACCGAGCGGTAGATTTTGGCAATTTTCCCAGCCGGGTCAATAATAAAACTATGCCGTTTACAGAATTTCAGCGGCCCTAGCTTAAATAAGGCTCCATAGGCAGCACTCACCTTACCATCAGTATCGGCAAGCAAGGTAAAAGGTAATGACTGTTGTTCACTAAATTTAAGGTGACTGCTGCTATTATCAGTACTAATACCAATAATTTTAGTATTCAAGCGGGTAAATTCTTCACTATCATCACGTAAAGCGCAAGCCTCTTTGGTACAGCCTGGAGTATTATCTTTTGGATAAAAATAAATAATCAGCCAATGTCCTTGATAGTCTACAAGTTTATGTGAGACTCCATGCGCATCATCAAGCTGGAAATTAGGTGCGGATTGATTAAGTTCTAGCATAATATTGATCTACCTCATAAAAATAAACTGAATGGTTCTACCAGAACCTGTTCGTTAATAGCAACATTCGCCTGCTCACGCGCCAGCACTATATAACAATTGGCACGGCTACTGGCACTTAATATGTTAGAGCCTTGCTTGCCAGCCGATATTACCTCAAATTCCCCCGTATCAGTCCGGCTTAAAATACCCCGCTGAAACTCCTGCCGCCCTGGCTGTTTAAACAGGGGACTTTTACATAAGGCCTTGAAGCGCAACGGCGCATTATTGCTTAAGCCTGTTAACTGACGCAAAGCGGGAGTCACAATTTGTTGATATGTTGCCAGCACGGAAACAGGATTACCAGGTAAAGCAAAAAAATAACATTGTTGAATACGCCCAAAAGCCAGGGGCTTACCCGGTTTAATTGCCAGCTTCCAGAAATTGACCTGACCTATTTCATCCAGAATTTCCTTAATATAATCAGCATCCCCCACAGAAGCTCCGCCTGTACTGATGATCACATCATGATTCATTGCCGTGGCCAACAAACATTGATGTATCTGTGCTTTATTATCAGCTAGCAC
>DAOVWV010000246.1 GCA_030636485.1 Methyloprofundus sp. | reverse complement strand
GGTACCCATTTAGAAAATGATTTGGGTGAAATTGAGTTAGAGCTTTCTGAAGGGGTAATGGATGATAGCTTTTTCGATATTCAACAGGAGCAGGAAGCAGTTGCGTTACAGAGTTCGGAAGAGCTAGGTGAGAACCTGAGCGTAGATGACTTTTTTGATGAAATCAGTGATGATATGCAGCTGCCTGAGCAAGCAGAGAATTCCGTAGCAGCACTTGCCAGTGCCATTGAAAACACAAGTATTCCAGTTCAGGGGATTGATATTCCTTTGCTGGAAATGATTGCTGCTGAAATGCAGCAAATATTGAGCGATCTTAATGAGGACTTTAATGGCCTCGCAACAGATATTGAGCAGCAAAAACAAACGCTGGAGAATTATTCAAGTACTCTAGGCCACCTTGTTGCTGCAACCGAAACGGTTAATTTACAAGGGCTCAATTATTTCTTGCAAGTCATGGTATTGCAGGCGAATAAATTCATTCAACGCCAGCAGCTTATCAATAAAGATGAGCAGCAGCTATTAACCATCTGGTTTCCATTGCTAGAAGCTTATATGCAGTCTATCAATGATTTTCAGGCCGCTAAAAATTTGGCTGATGCATTGACAGTGGCTTCTTTACCTGAACCATTAAGTGATACCACGATTGCTAAATTAGTCGATTGGTTAATTGCACCGGTCTTAACGACAGCTCAGGAAGCAATTCAGGATCGGAAAACGGAAGCATTCGCTGACGATGTATCATTAAGCCTGCCAGAGGATGTGAATCCCGAATTATTAGAAACCTTATTGCAGGAGCTTCCTGTTCTATCGGCTGATTTTTCTTCAGCGATACAAAACCTCGGTGCGGGTGGAAGTCTGGAAGATGTGCGGGTGGCCTGTCGTGTGGCTCATACGCTGAAAGGGGCAGCAAATACGGTAGGTATTCGTGGTATTGCTGTATTGACTCACCAGATAGAAGATATTCTGGATGTATTCGCACACCAATCGGCACTACCGAACAGTGACCTGGCGGAAGTCCTGAGCGAGGCAGCTGATTGTCTTGAGGGTATGTGTGAGACTATCGCGGGGCAATCTGAAGCCCCGGAAGAAGCACTCCCTGTTTTACAGAAAGTACTGGACTGGGCAAACCTTATTATTAAAGAAGGTATTACAGAGTCACAACAAGTCTCTGAGTCTAAGGAAGTCGCGACATCAACAGCAGATCAAACTGAAAGGCGCGTAGCCACAAGTAGCCTTTCCCGTTTATCTTCTACTTTGGTTGATAATCTATTCCGCTTAAGTAGTGAGAATCTGGTTTTAACCGGTCAGCTGCATAACCGTCTGGATTTAGCGAGAGAAGAAGCACGCTTATTGCGTGAACAAAACAGGGTTCTGCAACAGCTCGTTGCAGATCTGGATCGTCTGGGTAATATTCAGGGTTTAAGCGCGACCCACTCTAATCAGCAGGAAGGCGAGTTTGATTCATTGGAAATGGATCAATACACTGAATTACATAGTATCACTGCGCGACTTATGGAATCAGTAGCGGATTCCAATGAACTGTCAGATGGGCTTGGGCGGCAGTTGGGTCAGTTAGATACGCTGATGTCTAGCCAAAGCCGGTTATTGGTTGAAAATCAGGATGCAGTGCTGCATACGCGTATGACACCACTCAGTTCAATTGCCTCCCGTTGTCAGCGAGCAGTACGTCAGGCCTCTCGGTTGACCAATAAACAGGTTGAACTTATTCTTCAGGGGGGAGAGACACTGATAGATAGTGAAGTATTAACCGCCCTGGTTGACCCTTTAATGCATTTATTACGCAATGCGGTTGATCATGGTATTGAGTCAGCAGAGACAAGAAAATCACTGGGAAAACAAGAAGCAGGACAAGTCATATTAAGCTTTAGCCGGCAAGGTAATCAGATTGTTATTTCTTGTCAGGATGATGGTTCCGGGCTTGATCTTGTCGCCATAAGGGATACCGCTTTAAAACACAATGTTATTCAGCTTGACCAGGTATTGACTGATCAGGAAATTGCCAGACTTATTTTAGCGCCAGGCTTTTCTACCCGGGCAACGGCAACACAGGTTTCCGGGCGTGGTGTAGGGATGGATGCCGTTTATACGCAATTGCAGAAACTGAAAGGCCGGCTTTCAATTTCCTTTGAAGCGGGGCAAGGTAGTCAGTTTGACCTTATTCTACCCGCCGCCTTAACATCGACTCATGCCTTGATCGTGAGTAGTGCTCAGCAGCAAATTGCGGCCTCAAGTCGGGGGATTGAACAAATATTTTATGCAAATACAGGGACATTGCGTAAAACAGCAAATAACTTATCCTATTATGTCAATGATGAGGTTTATCCTGCTATTTACATGGAAACCTTGTTAAATCAGTCGCTTAGTAAGGATGAGCTGGAGCAGGAAAGACCTGCTTTATTGGTTAAAGATGAAACTGGTTCGGGTTATATTGTACTGGTGCAGCAGGTCTTTAGTAGTCAGGAAATCGTGGTTAAAAAACTGGGTGAATATTTACCTGATATTAATGGCTTGGTGGGAGCTTCTATTCTAGGGGATGGACGTATTGCGCCAGTTGTTGATTTACATGACCTGGTGTTTAGTAATATTGAATATGCTGCGATACAAACGGTTAGCGATCAGGGGCTGGGTGGGAAAGGACTGCCAGAAGCCTTGATTATTGACGATTCATTAAGTGCAAGACGCTCTCTGGAACAGTTTCTAAGCGATGCCGGGTATGCAACACGTACGGCTATTGATGGTATTGATGCGATTGAAATGCTAGAGAATAAGAAGCCTGATATTGTATTGGTTGATATGGAAATGCCACGTATGAATGGTCTTGAATTTACCGTGCATCTGCGTGCCAACCCCCTGACTCAAAATATTCCGGTGATTATGATCACCTCGCGCGGAACAGTGAAACATAAGCAACAAGCCCAGCAAGCAGGGGTTAATGAATATGTGACCAAGCCTTTTTCTGAAGATGATTTATTGGTTCAGGTAGAAACTTTGCTGAGGAAACAGTAATGGCGGCAACTAAGCATGAGGATAATGAGCAAACAGACGCTGCACAGGCGTATGCTTTATTATCAATAGATAGCCTGAATCTGCTGATACCCAGGCATGAAATTCGCTCTTTAGTCTCGGTTGATGAGATACATGCAGCGGTAGAGGCCGAGGAAAATGCGCTGGGTCATGTCGTGTTTGAAAGTGGCGACTGGCCTGTTTTTGGTGTATCCAGCGAGTTAAGCCCACTACATAGCATCACGGATACTCGTCGAATTTGTGCTATTCTGCATATAGATAATAAATATATGGGCTTGCTGTGTGATCAGATACAAAATATAGAGCAACAGCAAATTCAAGGCTTGAAGCCTTGCATGAATACTCCTGATAGCCCTATTTCTGGTCTGTTGATATATGATAATGCAGTGGCCTGTGCAACATCAACACAACGCTTAAATGCTTTCTTGGTATCTAAATAGACTATTATGCAACTTTATATAGGAACGTGTCATGAGTACAAGTAGCGCATGGTTACTTAACCTGGGTTCTTATCAGGCTGCGGTCGGGCTACGCGATATGGTGCATTTAATTGCCGCCGCCGAGACGTTTGCAGTGCCGCAAACCCCTTTTTATTGCAATCAGGCTATACTTTGGCAAGGAGATGTCGTTCCGCTAGTAGACATAGAGGGATGGTTAAAGGGAGCAGCAACGGATAATGAGACTCAATATGTCGCCATTGTTGCCTATCGGGAACAAGATAAAATCGAGTATGGCGCACTTGCTTTATCTCCACCGCCAGGGCGCTTTCATGTGGAGGATAGTCAGTCGTGCCCACTTCCAGAAGAGCCGGTATTGTGGCGTAAGATTTCCAATGCCTGTTTTAATGCGCAAGAGACAGGCATTCCTATTCTTGATTTAAAGACTATTTTTCACACTTTGCCAGAAAATATCTGAATGGTTTTTTGGGCTACCGACTTAAAG
>DAOVWV010000061.1 GCA_030636485.1 Methyloprofundus sp. | reverse complement strand
GGCCTCCTGCTGCTTTCCCTCTTCCCTGCCCGCCAGCCAGAAAGCAAATACCACACAACAAAAAGCCAGCGACAAGCCAGACACCCAATACAGCGAAGATTCTTTATGCTGACTGTAAGTGGCCAACTGATAAAAAACCGTTGCCGTCATATAAGCAATACCCGTCGTCCATAAAACCACAAAAATAGCCCAAGCAGTACCAGACTCGCGTTGAATGGCGGCCGTTGCAGCAACACAAGGCGCATACAGTAAAATAAACAATAAATAGGCGAATGCCCCCGCCTTACCATCGAAGCGTGCCTGCATTTCACCAAACGTACCATGCTTAACCTCTTGTTGCTCAGCGGCAGCCTGCATATCACTGACATCACCAATATCCAGCCCTAAAGGATCTAAAAGGCTTCCCGCGACATCGGTTAAATTTTCTGGGATCGTCATCAGTGCATCAAGCAGGGCTTGCTGCAAATCAAAAGCCTCTTCTTGTTGCTCTTCATCAGCCAATGCCAGCTGACTATATAATGCATCCAATGTGCCGACCACAGCTTCTTTCGCCAATACTCCGGTAAAAATACCCACCGTCGCAGGCCAGTTATCTTCACGTATGCCCATCGGTTTAAACACCGGCACTAGCGTGCGCCCTATTTCACTTAACACAGACTTTTGCGTATTTTCTTTACCAAAGCTGCCATCTGTTCCTAAAGAATTCAGGAAGTTAAGCACTAGCACCATCGGTACAATCACTTTGCCTGCATTAAATAAAAATGTTTTTAGACGATCCCAGGTGCGGATTAAAATACTTTGCACGGTGGGTAAATGATAATTCGGCAACTCCATAATAAAAGGCATGGAATCCCCTTTAAATAAAGTATGGCGCATAATCAAACCCGTCAATACCGCCACGGCTATACCCAAAACATATAAGCCAAAAACCAGATTCTGCCCACCGACCGGAAAAAAGGCCGCTGCAAATAAAGCATAAACCGGCAACCGCGCACCACAGGACATAAACGGGTTCATAATATTGGTTAAAACCCGGTCACGCTGGCTTTCCAAAGTGCGTGTTGCCATAATCGCCGGTACATTACAGCCAAACCCCACAATCATCGGGACAAATGACTTTCCGGGTAAACCAATCATACGCATAAAGCGATCAACAACAAATGCCGCCCGCGCCATATAGCCCGAATCTTCTAATAACGATAACACCAGAAACAAAAAGCCAATAATCGGAATAAAGGTAGCGACAACCTGTACGCCACCTCCCGCACCATCTGCCAATAAAACCACTAACCATTCTGGTATGGATAGCGTGTTTAATAATACGGCAAAACCATCAACAAAAATTGCACCTGCCACTTGATCAAAAAAATCAATAAAGGCACTGCCTATATTAATGGTAATCATAAACATCAAATACATGACCAATAGAAAAATAGGAATCCCCAGAAAGCGGTTAAGTACCCATTTATCAATTTTATGCGTCATGCCACGACTGACTTCATGCAACTTATTAACACATTGCTGGCTTATTTTATGCACCAGCCCATAACGCGCATCAGCCGCTAAAATATCCAGTTCATCATCGGTATCCTGCTCAATAAGCTGTTCCAAAAGCTCTGCCTGGAGCACATACTCTTGCCCAGCAATTTGCTGAGCCAAAGTATCCCGCTCCAACAAACGTATCGCCAGCCAACGTAAATCACAATGATGCTCAAGTGCTTTTTGTTCTAAAGCAACCGATAAAGTAGTAATCGCTTTTTCTATTTCGGCATGATATTCAATGTCCAATTGCGGCACAGGCTGATCTAAAACCGCTTGATTAATGACGGTTTTTAGCTCGTTAATCCCTTTTCGAGTTGAAGCAGAAATAGCAACCACCGGGCAGGACAAAATTTTAGCCAATTGATTAAATTCAATCTCTAGGCCACGCTGCGCGACAACATCCATCATATTCAGCACAATAATCATCGGCACCCGCATCTCGATTAACTGTGATGTTAAATATAAATTACGCTCTATATTAGAAGCATCCAGTATATTAATAACCAGATCTGCCTCTTTAGCGGCCACATAATCCCTGGCCACACGCTCATCCAGTGAAATCTCGCTATCCGCTTCTAAAGAATAGGTACCCGGTAGATCAACAACCGCAATGTGCTTACCCTGATGCGCATATTCCCCGGTCTTTTTCTCGACAGTCACACCTGGCCAGTTCCCCACATGCTGCCGTGCCCCCGTTAAGGCATTAAATAATGTCGTTTTACCACAATTAGGGTTACCAACAACCGCAACTGTATAATCAATCTGCATTTAGTTTCTCTATACTTAAAATATCGGCCTCATCTTTACGCAAAGTTAAAGAAAAACCTCTTAAAGTAATTTCTACCGGATCACCTAAAGGTGCGAAGCGCACAACTGAGAACTCGGTACCTGGCGTTAACCCCATCGCTAGCAAGCGTTTTCTATACGCCCTACCCTGTTTAGTAAAGCCTGTGACCCGACCTTTATCACCTATCGTTAAACTTTTTAAGCCATTTAATATCATAAAATCTTGCAACTCCCTGATTTTGTTTTCTTACCTTTAAGAATAAATCGCCATCTAATTAATAATAATTCTCATTACATATGTTAAATATACCATATTCCTACAAAAAAAACCTTTGTTAAAAATAGCGCCTTGCTTGATCTGAAAGTAACTTCTCATTATCCACTGGCATCTAAACGATGCAAAAGTCGTCATTCCTGCAGGCAGTTAGCAGGGGTCTATGTTCAACATAGATTCCCGATAACAGACTTCGGGAATGACGGCCTTTTTATCTTCCTTTCCTTTACCCGTGAATAATATGCAGTTACAGATTTATAAAATAATGTAAAAGATACTCTGTTTTCAATTGATTTATATGAATTAAAGTAGAGGGTGAGTCGTTACAAAAAAGGGAGGTGCAAAAAAGTAATGCGTCCACTCAGCACCTCAGAACACAGAAAGTAAAATGCTTAAGGAACTATTGTACTTTTAATGATAAATTTGCATTCAATTCATTATTTTCTGCATCGGGTGTTACTTCACCACTGAGTAAAAAAATACGCGCATGTTCAATTTTTCCTTTATCAACCAGGTATCGAGCTATATTCTTTGCCCGTTTCTCTGATAATTTTAAAAGCGTATAAGGATCAGGCTTAATCAGACCTTGCAACATATCACTGGCGACAGCATAGAATTCGCCCATATCTTCATGAATAAGTTTAGGCGTACCAAAAACCGAACGCTTTGCTAAATCTGGGAATGTTTGGATAAATAAATCGGCCAATAAACGCTGATACTCATCTTCTGATAATGTTATGGGGTCTGGTAGTTTTGTTTTACCCTCTTTTTTTCGTTCTGCCGAGTACCTTTGCTTTAATTGATCTAATAAAGCATGATCTTTCATCGCTGGCCAATCCTGATTTGTGTAGGCCTCCCCTTTCACCTCAAGGCTCAACTCAGGCTTTTGCACCAGCGCACTTGCCAACTCATCCAGCTTAGTACTTTGCCCGACTGTTATTTCCGCACTGCCGGCCTCAAACGTAACAACACTAAAATCCTCATCACTGTTCAAGAAAGAGCCTATCGCAGTAAAAGGAGAGGCAGCGACTTTGACCAATAAGTTAACAAAAGTATCAAATACTAAAGGCCCAAGACTAAAATCCGGATCATCCAAACTGCCTTTTAATGGCATATTGATAATGATTTTTCCATCCTTATCTTTTAATAAAGCAATGGCCAAAGTTAAGGGGAGGCTCACTGCATCAGGATTTTCAACGGCTTCCCCTAACTCAAGTTGGTCGATCAACAAATCATTCTTAGCCGTTAATTGTCCATCTTTAACCTGATACATTAAATCCAGCGACATCTTGCCTTTTTCTATTTTCCTCCCTGAAAACTCGACCATATAAGGTGTTATCAAAGGTAAAGGCAAACTCTTATAGTGCATCTCTATGTCTAAATCCTCTAAACTAGCATCAAAGCTACCTTTAATATCAACAGGTGAGAAATCAAATGTTTTACCTGCCAATGCCACTTTAGTCTTTGCTTTCTGGTTTGAAGAAATGTTATGTATCGTACCGTCTAAATCATTTAATTTAACCACAAAAGGTAATAACAATGAGTAATCAGAAAAATCAGACTCTCCCCTCGTTATTTTGAACTGCGCTATGTTATAAACCAGCGGCGAGGACGCTTGCTTTACTTCTGCTGTGGGTTTTGCAGACTTTTCTGCTACCACAATCACATCATTGATATTCGTGGTTTTGTCTTTCTTTATGGTAAACCGTGAATAGGGTTTATCCAGATGGATAGATTTAATTTTTAACTGAGTGGGTTGTAAATTAAAATCAATGCCACTTAACTTTAATAAGTCCCATTTTAAGAAGTCTTGCTTTAAATCCTGATCACGCGTATGCAAACCTTTAACATCGAGTCCACCCTTATAACTTAATTTAAGGTCGCCCTGCTTATCCTGAGAGATGGCTAATTTTCCCTGGGTATTAAATTTCCCTCCGACTATATCAAGCTTCGCACTTTGATTAACATAAGGCTGAAACGTATCAATGCCAATATTACTCACTGCCAGTTTTAAATCTGAAGAAAAAGGTTCTAAAACAGAAGTCCCGGAAACTTTTATTTTGCCATCCTTATTAAACCGTGAACTTAAAGAGATGGGAAGTTGTGTGCCTGTCTGATTATTGAACTGAGCGATTGAAAAATTTAACTCCGTTAAATTCAACGCGACTGGTTTTACGGGCGTATGGTCAGTAAACTCCAGTGCATAATTATCAATTTTAAATTCTTCTAATGCTATTTTCCAGGGAGACTCATTATTCCCCTTACTTGCAGGAGTCGCTACCTCTTCAGCTTGTTCAGTGTGTTCATTAGCGACAGGGGCAAATAAAGTTTGATAATTAATTTCACCATTTTTTGCCAACCAGGCCTTAATAACCGCATCACGTGTATTGACTGACTTGATATGTAGGCTTTGCTCTTGCAGGTTAAAATCCAGACCATTCACTTGCACATTAGGCACATGAAACAGTGAAGCGTCCTCGGTTGTTTTTAGTGTAAAGTCCTGTAAGTTTAAAAGCCCCTGATTTGCTGTCATCTGCGTGCTTTCACCCGCTAACAAATGGTAATTTTTTAGACCTAGATCTAGCGCGGCGATATTGAATAAAACAGGCTCTTTAGGACGTTTATCAGTAAAACTCATTTTAGAGGCATTTAAAGCAATTTCTTGAATATTAATATCCCAAGGCTTGCTAGCTTCATTAGAGTCTTCGGTCACTGCTTCTGCTCCTGGCTTATTTCCTTGCCCTGCAAACACCGTTTGATAATTCAATTCGCCTGACTGACTCAACCATGCATCAAAAGCAACCTCTCTGGATTCTATTTTTGCTATATTGATGGACTGCTCATTTAAGTCAAAAGTAATATTTTCTACTGCAAAATAAGGGATGGCAATAATTTCCCGCGTATTGCCTTTAGCCGTAAATTTTAAGTTTTCTGTTAACAAATGACCTTCTGTTAATTTAAAGGAAGGTTCATCATCAACATAAGAAAAATCATAATCAAATTTTATTGATTGAGTCCCGTCCACCCACTCAAATTGCACCTTATCTTGCAAAAAGAACTTCCATAGCTTGGCAAATTTCACCCCCTCAATAGCCAGTTTACCCGTTGAAAAAATGGGGTTGACCCCCATTTTACCTTGCCACTGTAATTGACCTCCAGACCTTAAAGCCATAGAGAAACCCAGATTGGAATCATCGCCTAATAAGGTACTAAATCGTTTAAGATGAAAATCCAGATCATCAATCAGTGAACTCATAGGCTCACCCTGCATGAATTTAACTGTCTCGAATGTTCCCTGAGTAAGGTGAGTCTGATTGATGATAAGAGGAAACATATCACCCTCTTCTTCCGCGTCTTCTTCCGCGTCTTCTTCCGCATCGACCGCTAAATCAGAAAAGTTATAGAGCCCATTTTGCAACATTTCTATTCTGACATAAGGGGTAGACAAGCTGACTTCATCTATAACTAAAGCCAGGTGTGTTAAACTTTCCCAAACCTGCACATTAACAAAGAATTCCTTGAATGAAACAAAAGTCTGCAAATCTTTTTCTTGCATAGAAAAGTCTTGCAAGCTTAATTCCAGTGAGAATGGATTAAAGTCTATCTTGTCAATACTTGCCTTTCGACCTGTTTCGGTCTCAATTAGCTCAGGCAATTTACTTTCCAGAACCTTGGGTAAAATAACAAACCCTGCCAGCGCATAGACTGAAACCAACCCCGTACCAATAAGCAAAGGTTTACGTAATTTGTCAACTAACTGTAAGCTATCCATAATTTAAGTAAGCATATAAATATTAAGAAAAAAACATCGGCTGGTAGTCAAGCCTTTGTTACTCATCCGTTTAATGATGAGCAAAAAAGTCTAAGCCCCCAAAATCACTTATTATAAGTTATGGTAGCCCGTTTCTTCATGCAGGATAATATCCAGGCCTTGCACTTCTTCATCTTCAGAAACACGCAAGCCGACAACAATATCCAGTCCCTTTAAAATAAGATAACTAAATCCGGCACTCCAAATAATAGTGACCACCACCGCTAAAGATTGCACACCGACTTGCTCCATAATAGTGACACCCTCTAGACCCAGCCCACCCATACTTTTAGCAGCAAAAACACCGGTTAAAATTGAACCGACAACGCCACCGACACCATGCACAGGGAAAACATCCAAAGAGTCATCAATATGGAAATGACGTTTGACAATTTGCACCGCTACAAAACACACGGCACCTGCTGTTATACCAATCGCCAAAGCGCCAGCCGGACCTACAAAGCCAGAAGCAGGCGTAATCGTTCCCAAACCGGCAACCATACCCGTGACAATACCTAAAACACTCGGCTTACCAAATTTCACCCACTCGATAACCATCCAGGTCAGTGAACCTGCCGCAGCACTAATATGCGTCACTAACATCGCCATACCGGCCGAACCATCAGCCGTTAACGCGCTCCCCGCATTAAAGCCAAACCAGCCTACCCACAACATACCCGCCCCTGTCACAACCATCGGCATATTATGTGGCGGCATTGCTGTGGTTGGAAAACCTTTTCTTTTACCCAGTACAAGTGCGGTCACTAAAGCAGAAACACCCGCTGTTACATGAATAACAATACCACCGGCAAAATCCATTGCCCCCATTTCGGCTAACCAGCCGCCCCCCCAGATCCAGTGACAAACGGGGACGTAGACCAATAATGCCCACAGAGCACTGAATAGCATCATTGCAGAAAATTTCATTCTTTCGGCAAAACCACCCACAATAAGTGCAGGCGTAATAATGGCAAACGTCATTTGAAACATAAAAAACACGGTTTCAGGAATATCGCCCGTCAGGCTATCAGTGCCCATATCCGGCACAAAGGCTTTTGAGAGCCCACCGATAAAAGCTTGTACAGAGCCACCATCAGTAAAAATCAGGCTATACATGCCGGCTAACCACATAATGGAAATCAGACAGGTAATGGCAAAACACTGCATCAACACTGACAAGACGTTTTTACTACGTACCAGGCCGGCATAAAATAATGACAGGCCGGGTAAAGTCATAAATAGCACTAAGGCAGTAGACGTTAAAATCCACGCGGTATTAGCCTGATTAAGTTCACCTGCCAAGGCAAAACCTGGTAATAAAGTTAAGCCCAATAATAAAACACTTTGTTTAGCTTGTATTTTCATCATAATAACTCAATTAAATTGCCTCATCACCCGTTTCCCCCGTACGAATACGTATCACTTGCTCCAGTGAGGTTACAAAAATTTTACCATCACCGATTTTTCCAGTAT
>DAOVWV010000079.1 GCA_030636485.1 Methyloprofundus sp. | reverse complement strand
TAGGCGATTAATCAGCTGTGGAGATATGTTTAATTCCCGATCAATTTCACGCCAAAACAAAATATGACGGATGCCTAATTGCTGGCAGGCTATTTTTGCTTCCCTTTCGCGCTTTTCAGCAAGCTCGGGGTCGTTAAGGTCAGCTGCACGGCCATCAGTTAAAAAAATAACATCCACATCTATTTTTGCCGCCAGTGCTAACAAGAGGCTTCCTCCCATGCCAAATGCTTCATCATCAGGATGAGGTGCTAATACTAGCCATGGGCCTTCGGGGAGTTCGGCTATTGATGAAGGAAGGTAAAAGGATTCATTGATAAGTGTCATAATAAAGTATAAATGGCTGCTACCTAAAATCCATATCGCCGGCCATTAACCACCATTGATTTTTTAATGATTCGGGCTGAGGGCCTGCGGTCCATGTATTGCAAGGAATTCGGATATCCATTGCTGCTGTGAAAGAATGCTCATCTTGAAAACAAGCAGAAAAATTGTCAGTAATTTGGCAGAATAATTGCTCGCAATGATTGAGCGCCGCAAAGCGTTTGGCATGAACAATGAGCGTAGAAATATTTTTGAGCGGTGAAATAATATCAATGATATCACAACGCTGTTCTTTGATGTCCAGGATAACAACGCCGTAAGGTTTATGGCTGATACGATGCTTAACGACAAAAATCTGATATGATTGATTGGGGTGCTGTAGATAACGGTGGTGCAAATAAGCATAGTCACGTACACCAACGATGCTCTGCTGGAGATCCTGGGTCATTGCCTGCCATAATAAATCAACCGTTCCGCTAAAATGATGACAGTTATGTTTATTAATAACTCGTAGGCAAGAAACTAACCTGGGGCGTGAACTAGAAACAGGCCAGGATATTTCAGTCATGTTTCCTATCTCTGTATATAAGCCTAAATGCTCAGCCACTTTCATTGCCCGTTCATTAGGAAAGCCAAATCCCAGTAAAAAAGGTTTTCCATAACCAATATAACGCTCTAAAAACGTGGCTGCCATACGGAAAAAAGCCCCGGATCTCGTCAATATGCCACGCTGTAGAGGGTGTACCATAACATCGCCAATCTGGATGGCTTTTTGAGCGGCAGAAAAATAAAGTATATCCCGGGGAATCCCGCCATAATGCCCTGCTAATGCACTGTCCTCCCAGATACAAAGTTCAGCAGCCTGTTCTGATGCGTATTTCCACTGCCAAAAATCAGCAGATAAAGGCTGATTAAACGATTCTTTGAATAGGGTTTGCAGTTGACTAAAGTGCTGCCTATTAAAATGCTGTATGCGCCACTTAGGGAAATTGTTTTTAGTAAAATGTAACAAAGCATAGCCATATTGCCCTGTGGTGTATTTTTCCTTATAAACACTATTTGAATTATTTAACTGATCCAGCTGCTCGGCGGGTAGCTGCAAGTCATTTATTAATTGCTGCTGGTGTTTTTGAATCGTTCTTAAAAGGTAGTCCAGGGTAGGGGGGGCTAGTTTGGATAAATCAATTTGATGCTGTAGCTTAAAGTTAAAACGCTTTGCCAAATCAAGTATATCATTAAGAAAGTGTAGGCTATTGAGCTGTGTTCCTTTTTGAATTAAAGAAAATTCATCAAGTATGATTAATGAGCCAGAATCCGTTAAAAAGTCTAAGGCTTTATTAAAAATAAGTAAAGGATCTATATATTGTGCTGACTCTTGCAATAAAATAACATCAAAACTATTTGGCTCTGCATTGAAGTCTTCCAGGCGCAGGCAGCTTACAGGTGCGTTGTTGTTCCATTGTGTCTGAATATATGCAATTTGTTCAAAATCAGGGGTGATACCTTGAACCTGATAACCCATTTCTGTGAGTAATTTAAGCGTTGTACCCAGACCTGTTCCCACTTCCAGTATTCGGCAAGGGGGTGGGGGGAGTTGTTGCAATATCAGTTCGGTAGAATGGCGTTGAGCATCATTGACAGTGGTTGTTTCATCTTTGAATAAGCCATAATGTAAATATTCCGCCTGTCCTTCCTCTAGTAAGAGTGCCTGGGCATAGACATTTAATGGAAAGCTCATCTTTGAAAACGGTGACGGTTGTGTAGTATTTGACATATTGTGTAAATGTTGTTGAGAAAATATTATTTAAAATATCAGCTTAATGCTCAACCCAATAATGCGGTAGGTGAACTACGCCTTGCTCCATGCTATCCTGAGTTACGGTTAGCTTTGCAGCCTGTATGGCAGTGTCATAAACATGGGTAGAGTTTTCACAACCTAAATAGACATCAATCCAATAATCACCACGAGCCAGAGGGATTTTATTAAAGACCACCTTAGCAATGCTTTTACCCGTTTCATCGCGTTTTAATGGCGTATTGTCAAATTGACTGCCAGCCATGGTTATTACGCGATTATCAAGTGTTGTAATGGCAATGGCAATATTGGGAATAGGTAGGTTTACATCTGATAGAGCTTCTACTTGAATCAATATATCATTTTTATGCGCATGAATTGGAATGGTTTTTCCAGTGCTCTTGTCGCTAGAAACAGTGACTGATGTTATTTTAGCAATATCTTTTGTTACTTGGGTTGTTATCTGTTCAGAGCTGTTTTCGCTTTGATTTAATAGGCTGTTTTGGTAGCTCATAGTCACGCTTTCAACGTCGCCTATCATCTTGATTTCACCTTTTTCCAGCCAGATGGCGCGATTACAGATTGCTTCAACTTGGTAGAGCGAATGAGAGCAGAATAAAATCGTTTTTCCCCGACTTTTGAGATCCATGATGCGCTCAAATGACTGGTGTGCAAATGCACCATCCCCTACTGATAATGCCTCATCAACCACTAAAATATCAGGGTCAACATTAATGGCGACAGAAAAAGCCAGGCGAATATACATGCCGCTAGAGTAGGTTTTTACTGGTTGATCAATAAAATCGCTAATCCCAGAGAACTCAACGATATTATCAAAACGCTCAGTAATGTCGGCATCACTTAGGCCCATGATAGAGGCGCTCATAAAAACATTTTCACGCCCACTAAATTCAGGGTTAAACCCAGCGCCCAGCTCCAGTAAGGCGGCAATACGGCCATTAACGGTGACTTCGCCATGACTAGGTGTTAAAGTGCCACAAATTAATTGTAATAAGCTGGATTTTCCCGCACCATTACGCCCGATAATGCCAATGACTTCTCCTGGCATAATCTCGAAATTAATATTGCGTAAGGCCCAGAATTCCTTAAAAAACTGACGTTTTCCACGCCATAAAAATTGTTTAAGCCGATCTTTGGGCTGTGCGTAGAGCTGGTAGCATTTATCTAAATCGGTGACTTTAATCGCAGGGGGGTTATAGGACATCTGCAAATCCTTTACGTGTTTTATTAAACCACGTCCAGCCCATCCAGGCGGTCATAATAGAAACAAGACTGTAATAGCCCATGTTAATCCAATTAGGTTGTACACCCCAGATTAGAACCGCACGTACTTGTTCGACAATTAGGGTAATGGGGTTTAAAAATAAATAAGGTCTGATGGGTTCGGGGAGGGCGGTTAATGGATAAAAAATCGGACTCATAAACAATAACACAGTCAGAGCCATGGTAATCACCTGGCCAATATCACGGACAAACACGCCTGTTGCCGCTAAAAACCAGGATAAGCCCATAATAAGCAATAAAAAGGGAAGTACAATGACAGGAATCCATAGTGCGGTATAGCTAAAATGATGACCCTTCAGAAATAAAAAAACCAGTAAAACGAAGAAGCTAGTCATTGCATGAAATAAAGCCGACCCTAAGCTAACCCACGGCAGGATTTCTAAAGGAAAAATCACTTTTTTCACGTAATTAACATTACTTAAAATTAATCCAGGTGCGTGGGCAATGCATTCGGAAAACAGGTTATAGACAATTAATCCGGTAAATAATATCAGAGCAAACTCATACTGATCGGCATGTTCTTGTCCCCAGCGGGCTTTAAATACAAAGCTAAACACAAAAGTATAAATAGCCAGCATTAAGACGGGGGTAACGAATGACCATAATAAGCCCAAAAAAGATCCACGGTAACGGCCGATGATTTCACGCATAATCATACGTAAAATCAAGCGAAAGTTATGTTGCAGGCTAGAAATAAAGCCAAATGAATGATTAGACATAAAAAAATATATATTTTTAGAAGGCTGGTGGAAGCATCAGCTATCAACTTAAGACGGGGCGGGGAGTATTCAAAATATGATGAAGGGCAGCAATGTGTCAGTCCTATTCACCATGTACAGTCTTACGTTAGTGGCCTAATTTGCATGATTAATAAAGATATACTTCGCACATTCGTGGCTGCGCGAAGTATATCACGCAGAGCTTATATGCAAATACAACGCCGACTTGTGTTAGTTCTGTGTGTTTTGTGGCTGTTTCAATTTTTGTACATTTTCCAGATTGGCTTTATAAACTGTAACGACTTGCTCTACCCCAGACGGAGTGAGTCCGCCGTCGTTTCCAGCCGCTGTATAAGTCGCATAAATACCCGATGCAGACATCAGCGATGCATTAACCATTTGCTGGCTCTTTCCCTCATTTTTCATTTCATTGGCTAATGCAATAAAGCGCTCGGATAATAAATTGTATTCACGCATTGATTCTTCTGTCATATTTAACACTCATCAAATAAAAGGTTTAATTTCTAAGCCGTTAAGCAAAGTAAGTTACGTAGAGCGGATCTTGATCCGCAAGGCTTCAAAAAGTCATACTTCACGCTATTCACTGCGGTAGATTTTATTGCGAGCTGACCTTTGTCGACAGCAAGTCCTAAGTGTAGTCGTATGAAGTATATATACCCTATAGTTTATCAGACTTATTGCTGTAATATTAAGGAAATGCCCGTAACCACCATAATGAACAGGAAAGTGGGGAGAGTGACGTATGAATAAAGCAGAAAATTATGACCTTAGCCAGCTATGCGCCTATTTCAGTGCCTTGTTCTCGACAAAAAACAATGCGCTATAAAATCCGTAACTGTGACCGCGCGAAGTATAGCCTACTTCTTGGAAGGGGGGGGCAAAAAATACTATGTGCTGCTGCTGGGAATTTGACCAATTACCAGCTCTTTTCCGTCGTAGCAATGCTGCCATCAGCATTTTTATCCCAGCTTCTAGCGCCGTCATTACTTAAAGTAAGAAAGCCATCATCTGCCTGCTGATCTTGAGGAACAGCTTTGATAGTATAAGTGGTTTTAGCTAAATCAGTAATGATTATTTTGTAAGTGACAGACTGTCCATTAACAGGTACGGTCTTGGCAAAAAAACGGGGTACATTTGAGCTGCTTCCCGTGAATGCCGCAGTAATGGCCGTGCCGCCTGCATCTTCAGCGGCTCCTAGGTAAGAAGAGTTGTTTTCTACAAACCAGCGTGCCAGAGAAGCTGATAGGGATTCTAGCGCACCTTGCGCCTCGAACCTGTGAGTACGGCGTACACTTTCCAGATATGATGGGTAGGCAATTGAGGCTAATATGCCTAAAACAGCGGCAACGATCAATAATTCAATCAGAGTAAATGCTTTTTGTTGTTTTTTCATAAAGATTCCTTATAAAAATGCAGGAAGATATTTGTGTGCTTAATGAGGTCATTGTACAAGGGCAATGACATCGTTGATAAAGCTTATAATGATCTCTGTCAGCTCGTTGGGCAAGAAAGAGTGCTCGCAGTTGAAGTGTCAGAGCTTGTGATCCTTCCCGTTACTGCAATGGTTAGTTTTTGGTACTCACCGTGTTGAGTCCCTGGGGGGCAAAACTGGAAAGAACCGTTGGTATTGCTACGTCCATCAGGCCGGTAAGTAATATAATTAGCAAAGCTGCCGGTCGTTATCAGGGTATGGTTTCCCTCTAAAGCGCCGGCCTGATTTATCGTGACTTCACCGCTATCCGGTGTGCCGTTGATCGTGGCAGGGTTTTCCGCAAACATGATCCAGCCATCAGCCCAGCTGGTGCCGGACTTTCTTATTGTCACTCTTAATTTGCGCTTAATGGATTCGCTGCGCGCAAGCATGAGTGCGGAAACCATATTATTACTTTGTGAGGTTAAGCGAAAGTTTACCATGGCTCCTTTAAAGCTGGGGACAGCCATTGTCGTCAGGATACCGATAAGTAATATAGTAATTAACAACTCAGTAAAGGTAAATCCTGGCTGGTATTTCATTGTTCAATGCTCCACAAACTTTCCCCTTGCTACAATATATAGCAAGAGAAAAGTTCTTTCTAAATGTTAGTTTATATCAGTTTGTGTTTTCACTTTTTTCGCGTATGTTCATGCGACCGAAGGCGTTTTCATTACTGCTGTCACCTTCGGGGTCTTTTGAATCTGGTGGGGTTTCATCATCAATAGAGTGGTCACCACAGGACTTACCATCAACAGTCGTGCCATCAGCGAGTGTGGCAGATTCTCCATTCAGTAAATAGTCGCCACCGTGCTTGCCTACTGCATGGCCGACAAAAGTACTGTTTACATTAGGATGTATCAGTAGTACTTTGCCGTTACCCTTAGTGACATGACAAAGATCGACTTTATAATTACCCCCACAAGCCCCTCCATCATGCCTTTCGCAATAAACATTGGCGATTCCTTCAACATCGGCTTTCCAGTTGTTGACGGGTTGATTGGTTGTTGTTAGCATGTAATCCGTCGAATTTGTATAAAAACTCCCTGTTTGAGGAATTGTGACACCTGTTTTTATCGGAATAACCTTGCCGTATTCATTAAAGTTTATTTCAAAAAACATTCCGTAAGAACCATCTGGCTGTTTTATTTTACTGGTTCCTGCGCCATAAAGTACACCATTATTAAATACCAGACCTTCCACTTTATAATATGGTAAATCACCTAAGAAGCTGATCTTCATATCATTAAAGCCATTGCCTAAATAAATCGCAAACAGTTGTGAGCGGTTTTCGGAACTGCTATATCTTCCTGCATTCGTTGCATAGAGTATTTTTGTTACATAATCGTAGGCAAGACCTTCTATTTTTTTAAAAAGCGTATGACCATCATCGGATTTACCGACATATTTTTGTTCAATGGTGTTCAGTTTACCATCCATTTTATAAAAAATATCCGTATGATTATCGGTAAAATAAAAATAGCCGCCGATCAGTTCGACCGAATCAATATGGTCTATGCCATCTAAGGTTGCTTTTTTTTCCCAGTTCGCAGTGAATTCGTTCTTTTCTGTTTCTGTATTATAGTTGTAATCTATATTTATTCTGTATAGGTCGACATGTCTGCTGCTACTGGTTCTATCTGAAGACT
>DAOVWV010000362.1 GCA_030636485.1 Methyloprofundus sp. | reverse complement strand
TATTAAATTTTACTGCCGTACAGGCAGCTTAGTAAACTTATGCACTACAAGGGCATTAATATCATTTTAATATGAAATGGATCATTGCTTTTTCTATATCTTGGGCACATTTGTGGCTACAATATAGGCATAATTAGCTATACAGAGCCATAAAGCATGAAAACTGAAAGTATAAAAAATGAGTTTGTAAAAGTCCGTATGGATAGTGCAACCTTACAATTGCTGGAACAGGCGCGTACCCATGTTAATTTAGATAAAAGTAAATTTATCCGCCAAAGTATTCAAGAAAAAGCAGCAGCGATTATTGCTGAACATGAAACCACTCATTTTAATACTGAGGATTGGCAGATGTTTTTTTCTATGCTGGATAAACCGCCTGAGCCCACCAAGCGCATGAAAAAAGCGGCCAAATTACATCAAGAAATCATTGATAAAGATAAAGCATGAAATTTGAGTTATTAAACAAAAAATACCACAATCGAAGTCAATTTGACTGTGGTGTCCCTGATCTCAATAATTATTTACAACGCACCGCCAGTCAAGACCAAAAGAGAAATCTTTCACGAATTTATGTATTGGCTGAACAAACACAAATTATCGGCTACTACTCTATTAGTGCGCACTCTGTTCTTAGTAATGATATGCCCCAAAGTATGAAAATATCACGCTATCCAAGCGTTCCTTTTTTATTATTGGGACGTTTAGCAGTCAGTTTAAATTTTCAAAAACAAGGCTACGGTGATGCGCTACTATTTGATGCGTTTAAAACAACCGCTGACATGGCTGAAAAAGTGGGTATTTTAGGCATGATTGTTGATGCTAAAGATGACCAAGCCATTGAGTTTTATAAGAGGTTTGGTTTCCAGGCTTTATCTGCATCACATAATCGTTTAGTATTGCCCTTATCGGCTCTTTCTTCATTGATAAAATAACCAAAGCCTAGGGAGATAAATACCCCTTACACAGCTGTTTTTAAAAAGGATCAAAGCATGCCCCCACCCCGCCTTTATATTACAAACCTTTACCCTCCAAACTCGCCTGTTTCACCGCATCAAACATAAAATCCAGCGCTTTATGCTGAGTAAAATTCTGCAAACATTGCTGCCGAAATTCCTGCTCGGTCGCTTGCTCTTTAGCACAGATAAATGCCCAGGGCAGTATTAACGTATCTTTGATTAAATCCGCAACATCAAACACTAACGCGCCACGTCTGGTCTTACCATGCATCACCGCAAAGCCGTGTGGAATCCCTAACACCCAAAGTGTCGTTGCGGCCAATCCGTAGGCTAAATAATTACCATGATTTAAAAAGGCATTGGCATCATCCATGCTGTCATGCTGACGTACAAAATCTTTTTGTTTGGTACGATTGGCGGCTATTTTATACAGAGATTTGGTGAGCCGCGCTTCGACTAAAAGTAAGTGGGTCACATCAGTGCAGTGTTCTATTTTTGCAGAGAAGTTTGTCAGGGCTTGCTGTATATCAGGGTCATCCAGTGTAAAACCTTCGCTCTTCAGTTCTTTGTCTTTGCCCCAGACTTTCTGCATATAGCTGATACGCTGTTGCTGAAATTGTTTGGCGACTTGCAGGCGCTTTTCTTGTTCAAACCAGAAGGACATCCAGCCTTGGACATATTCTGTGGGGCGGTATTCACTTTGTGGTGAGAGCCATTCTATTTCGTTGGCGGCAATTAACGGTGTACCTCCTCCGCCACTAAACCCAATTAACACCCCAGCGGAAGCAAGCATTCTGACTGCGGCCTGGGTAATGGAGGTGCCTGTTCCCAGTAAGATAACAGTGGTATTGGCGATGGGGATATTCCAGTATTGTTTTTCACTTTCCGCTTCGGTCAAATACAGTACTCGGCCATCTTTTTGCATCACCCGGCATTTGTCCAGATAATAAATATTGGCACGTTTGGAGTGCAGAATTGCTTTTAAATCGGTGAGTTGTTCCATTCTCTTTTTTCCTTGTAATTGTTGTTTACGGCGACTGGTTAATCAATCTGAGTAGGGGGTATAAATAGTCAGCAAAAACTTAGGCTAATTTTTCCAATTTTACCAAAAAAACTCAGCCGTTAGAAATCCGTCGTTGTGGCTGCATGAGACCTATATAATTGTTGCACTTTATCGGCAGACAATGGATGGCTGTATAAAAACCCCTGATACATATCACACTTCATCTCCTTTAATAAGACTAGCTGAGACTCTCTTTCCACGCCTTCGGCAACCACCTCCAAGCCAAGACTTTTTGCCAGGGCAATGATCGCGGTGCAAATGGCAGCATCTTCTTTTTTAGCTGCACTGTATTCAATAAATGATCTATCAATTTTCAACGTATCAATGGGGAATTGTTTCAGGTAATTCATTGATGAATAGCCCATTCCAAAGTCATCAATCGCCAAGCGTATACCGAGTTGTTTTATTTTATGCATGGTTGCAATACATTCCTCGGTATTATTTGCTAAAACAGTTTCAGTAATTTCAATTTCTAGCTCATTACCTTCTATGTTGTATTGCTGTAATAACGCTTTAACCTTTTGGTCAATATCATTGAGCAAAAAATCACGGGCGGAGAAATTCACTGCAACATAAAAGTTATCCAGTTGCTGATCGTGCCATTGCGCTATCTGGCGGCAGACCCGTTCGAGTACCCATTGAGTGACCTCAGTGATAAGGGAGGATTCTTCCAGTATAGGAATAAAAATGCTGGGTGGAATCAAGCCCTCTTCAGGGTGGTTCCAGCGCAATAAGGCTTCCAGCCCCCGAATCTCGTTATCTTGACAACTCACTTTAGGCTGATACTCTATGAAAAACTGCTCATTTTCCAAGGCAGCACGGATGCC
>DAOVWV010000122.1 GCA_030636485.1 Methyloprofundus sp. | reverse complement strand
GCGCGTCCTTCTCCTTGACGATCTCTTCGCCACCGGCAAAGGTGGTGGTATTTTTTAATAGGGTAGGGGGCTGCTCTGTACCATCTGGGCTATCAATCATCCAGGCGAGTTTGTAGTGTTCGGCAAAGTGCTCACATGCTGCAATATTTTCATCGGCTACCCAGGCTTGAACAACAAAAATATCTGGCTCATCCCGGGTTAAAGTGTGCGCAGACTTTAATGCTAAATTATTTTCGTACTGGGCAAGATTTAGCATAATCAAAGACATCCAGCGCGTTAAGGATTCACGCATCGCCAAGGCATCTTCGAGTTCTAATTCAACATTTTCAAGATTTTTATACAATTGAGATAAAGAGACATCACCGGTATGTGTTCTAGGAACAGGCATTGCATTTGCCGCCGGTTCATTTTTGGCAAGCACGATAATATAGGCATGAGTGTTGGATTGATTCACCTGTTCCCAGGTTAATTCTGTTTGACGAACCTGTTTCATCAGGCGTTTTGGAACAATATAAAACCAGAACTTATAGCCGTCTAACTCACCACTATCAGCAAGATTAAAATCACCCCATAGTGCGACATCCTTGATGCGTTCCTGAAGAAACTCCCTATATTCACGCAAGTCAACCAGTGTGTTTTTTAGCTCTATCACTTGCTGTACGACGTGATTAAAATCAAATCCTTCCGCTTGCCTGACCTGATGTCGCTGAATTTTACAGTGTTGTAAATATTTTAATGCAATCAGCGCATCATCAATACCATGCACGGGAAGTTCATCGGTTTTTTTCAGTTCTTTACCCAGAGGGATAAGATGAGTTCTCCCTAGACTTTGCAACTTATCCAGTACCCCTGTTTTTTCGGCAATTAAGCCGCAAAAAGTGATCTTTTTAAGCGATACGATAGACATTTAACCCACCATTTTCATTCTAAGGCGCTTTTGTTTAGTGCTTTTAGCGCGTACAACGCCCGCTCTTTCCAAGTCAGAAAGATAAATACGAATTTTACGGATGTCCTGCTGCGCTTTGGGAATTAATACCTTATCAAATAAGTTAACCCGTTGGGTGACTTTTTTCAAAGCCTCAGTCAAGCCAGAAACCCGTTGTTGTTCAGTCTGATGCTGTAATTTCAAACGCATCATTATTTTTAATTGTACCACCAGTTGATCTACCCAGTGTGGTTCGGTAAATAATGAATACGCCTGCACATCAAGTGTTAGTTTTTTGATAATGGGTAAATGTACCCCGACAATATTTTCCTCGCCTATCTCTAACTCGGATATTTTAACCAGATTCTGTACATGTATACTCTTATCCGCCAGCATCGGCAACATTTCGGCCGATTTATGGTAACACTGCTCTATTTCCAGCTCAGTCTGGCGTAGTATCAGCTGTGACTTTTTTCGCTCTGCCGCCAATTGTTGACGCTTTAAATCCAGCGAGGGGAGAAACTGCTTATAGCGTTTTAGTTTTGCACTTTCTTTGCTAAGAGAGGCTTTACTGTATGCGAGTCTGGCCATTTTATTTTCACTCTTAGCTTACAAGATCTTTAGGAAAATACTTATCAATCAGGTGCTGCTTCATCAGTAATTCATCCGCATCAAAACACTCGGCCAATGTTTGCCAGCATAAATCCAATGCATCTTCTAACGAAATAGAGACATCCAGATGCATAAAGCGTTTTCTAAATAATTCACCAAACTTAATTTGTTTTTCATCAAATTTAGAGAGATCAAAGGCCATCGCCTGTTTTTGCTCGGCTTCTGTCGCGCCTGAATAAAAGCGGATCATGGTATTCATGATTTGTGAATGGTCTTCGCGAGTCGAAGAGCCGATGACATGCTGTTTCAAACGTGATAAAGAGCCAAATGGGTCGAGCATATTGTCATGCAAATAAAACTGCCCTTCGGTAATATAACCGGTATTATCAGGCACCGGGTGGGTCACATCGCCGCCTGGCATGGTGGTCACCGATAAAATAGTCACTGACCCAGCACCATCATAATCACAGGCTTTTTCATAGCGGCGTGCCAACTGGGAATACAGGTCCCCCATATAACCTCGATTGGCGGGGACGCGCTCCATAGAAATACCGACTTCTTTCATTGCATCGGCATAGGCGGTCATATCCGTGGCCAATACCAGTACCCGTTTACCTTCTTCCACAGCGAAACGCTCGGCAACCGCCAGAGCCATATCCAGCACCAATAAACGTTCAACAATGGGGTCAGAGGCCAGGTTACAGAACATCACCGTACGCGCAAAGACACCTGCTTCTTCAAACTGGGTACGAAAATAATGGTAGTCATCAAAAATCAAACCGAGACCGGCAAAAACGACAATATCAGCATCTGCCTGTATGCCAATTCGAGCTAGAAAGGGATTATAGCGCTCACCCGAAACAGAAAAGATAGGGATTTTCTGGCTTTCAACCAGACAATTGAAGACATCAATCATCGGGACGTTGGTGCGGATCATTTTGGAAGCGAGTATGCGTTTGATAGGATTTACCGAAGGGCCATCAATTCCTACTTTGGGGTCATGCGCTAAATCCGAACCGCCATCCATAGGCTCCCCCAGGCTATTAAAGATTCGGCCTAAAATATCAGCCGAATAGGTCACTTTCATTGCCGTGCCTAAAAAACGCACAGAGGCTTTATTGGATACGCCTTGAGTACCTGAAAAAACCTGTAAGGCAATTTCATCGCGGTCAATTTTGATCACTTCAGCTATGGAGTTGCTAAATTCATCTTCTACGATTGCCAGGTCACCAAAGCGAGTGACTGCAGCTGAGCTTTCCTCTGTCTCGGCAACACCCACCGTAATAATATTACCGACGATGGAAAGGATATTATGGTGCCTGACCATTTGCTGACTCATATAAAACTCCAATAAAAATTAAACACCACAATAATAAGTTATTGTATTTTATTCTAACTGATAGTTATCTGAAAATATATAAAGTTTGCTTTTATCTGGGGCGATTTAAATGTTAGGGGTATGAGCGCTTATGTAAATCGCATATACTGGTCACTCAAGCGAGCAGTGGGTTAGGCATTGAAGGCACTGCTTATTAGTCACAGTTTCCATCAATATCACAGCCAGAACCCGTTCCATCTAACTCACTAAGATAATCTATATCAAACTGTGGTGCATTCATTTTTTTCATGACATCAATTTGATATTGTATACAAAATTTTTCGGCATCAACACTGCTCCAAATATTTGCTGGCACAGGCAGTCCATGCTTAGCCTGATATTCGTGATATAACTCTGAATGTGTCGCCTCATGAGCTATTGCTCCAGCGTGCCATTTTATGGAATAAAAAGATGTCATATCATCAACTTCATACCTTGGGGAGATTTCGTTAGCCCACATATGGCTATATTGACCTTGTTCAATAATACCAATATACTTTTGTGTTTTTTCAAATGCAAGGGGAGCTAAGTTTTTTAATAATTCTAAAGCAGCCTCTGTTTGAGTGATAAACTCATGACTTCCAATTATCTTAATGTTATCAACTGTTTTAGTTTCATTATCTGTTACATCTATAAAATCTCCAATCCTTCCGACATGCTTTAATCCATTAAAAACTTCACCATATACGTAGACATCTTCTCCTAATGTACCCATATAAACATCTGTATTTTTATAATAACGAACCCGATAATTTTCAATTTTGAATGTATTTCTTCCGGGTGGGTTAAAATATTGTGAATAATTTTCCTCTGCCCAGTTAAATAGCTTATTTGAATCACTCAAGTTATCAGAAAAAACTTGTAGTGAATAGGTTAAAAATAGTACTAATATTAATATTTTTTTCATGTTACTCCCTTTTGATATCCAATCCTTTTAATCTTTTAATAAAGTGGATAAAATAAATTTTAGACCTTAGTTTACGGAAAAGTTAAAAAACAATTTTCTTTCTATACCGGTTGGTATTTTTGTGAATAATGATACCGGCATGAAATAATTTTTATTATTACCTCTCATAGCTAATTTGTGCAGCATTATATCAATGAAGCAACGCATGTACGATTAATTAGGCAGGTTGAGTTTTAATATTTTATCTTTTGTTGTTTTTTCAATATAGATTTTTAGCCTAATTTTACGCTATATTGTCACTGACTACGCCGCTGCAGCACTTTCTTTAAGGCAGATAAAGCAAGTATTGAATTGGGTCGTTTAACCGCTGGAATGAAACCATGACACATTTATTTAGAATTATCGCCTTTTTAACGCTGACTGGTCTTACTGCCTGTACTGAACAAAGTAGTGCCCCTAATAGTCAGGAACAACAGTCTGATGCTTTTGTGTTTACCCATTACAGTGATACGACCGAATTATTTGTTGAATTTTCAGCCTTAATTGTCGGACAAAGCTCTTCGTTTGCCGCTCATTTTTCTAAAATGAGTGATTTTCTTCCGGTAGAAACAGGCGTTGTCACCGTGACTTTAAGTGGCGGTGGGCACCCTGACGAGCAGTTTTCAATTGATACGGTGGCAGTCGCGGGTATTTTTATACCTAAAGCAAGCCCGCGCTATGCGGGGCAGCGACAATTGGCGATAGCATTGAAATCAAAAACATTGAATGTTAAACATGAACTGGGGGAAATCACCGTTTACCCAGACCTGAAAGCGGCACTTGCCGTCGTTAAGGATGAGTCTGATGACAGTGGCGATATTTCCTTTCTAAAAGAACAACAATGGAAAGTTGATTTTGCGACCGAAGTGATCCAACAACATGAACTACAAAAATCAGTGTTTGCCTTTGCCGTTATAAAAGCGGCCGCTGGCAATGAAGCTTATGTGACTGCCCCGATCAATGGTCATTTGTTAACATCCGCGCAGGCTTTGCCTCACGTTGGAATGCAGGTAAAAAAAGGTCAGGTATTAGGGACCTTGTCCGCACGTTTAAGTGGCGTAAGCGATATCGTTGAGCTGGAGCTCAATGTTCAAAAAGCACGCACTCTTTACCAGTTAGCGAATAATGAAAATAAGCGATTGCAAAGCTTATTTAAAAACCAGGCCGTCGCCAAACGTCGAGTCATCGCGGCACAAAGTAAAGCCAAGATCGCTAAAGCTGAATTAAAAGCCGCTGAAAAACGCCTAAAGCAAACGCAGATGCAAACGGTGGGAAGTACTTCCGGGGTTAATATTTACGCACCGATCAGTGGAACCTTAGCGTCGGTTAATATTGCTTCTGGTAGTTACGTTGAAGAGGGAGCTACCTTATTTTATATCATTGACCCTAAAATATTATGGCTAGAGATGCGCATTGCCGAGGCGGATATAGCAGAGCTGCAAACACCCGAACGGATTAGTTTCAAAGTATCGGGTTTTAAAGAAGCGTTTCAGATTGACCTGAGTCAGACAGGCAAACTGATTTCCTATGCTCAAGTCATTGACCCGATAAGCCGCACGCTGCCCGTTATTTTTGAATTTAATAATGAAAAAACAAATTTACCTGCAGGTTTATTAGCACAGGCAAGGCTTTTTACGGGTAAAAAACAACGCGCTATTGCTGTGCCCGAATCGGCGCTTATCGACAATAACGGTCAGAACGTGGTTTTTGTGCATTCTGGCGGTGAGTCTTTTCAGCGACGGGTATTACGCTTAGGGATTAAGGATCACGGATATAGTCAGGTGATTAGTGGTTTGACAGAGGGGGAACGTGTGGTCACAACTGGGGCTTATCTGATTCACCTAGCTTCATCATCACCCGCGCAAGCAGGTGCTCATGGCCATGCCCACTAGGAGTTGTAGAATATGATTGCACATTTAATTGACTGGTCTTTAAAAAACCGCCTGTTTGTTCTGGTCGGCG
>DAOVWV010000212.1 GCA_030636485.1 Methyloprofundus sp. | reverse complement strand
TGTTTCTGATCTTGTTTAATATCCTGTTTGTGTTAGCAAAAGAACTAAATATTATTTGGCCTTAAATATTTATTGGCCTTCATTGTTTACACAAGCTCGACGACTAAAAAATTATGTTTTTATTTAAAATTTTTCAAAATGTGACTGAAAACAAACACTGATCCTTAATATTTGCTTGCAGGAAACGGTGAAGAGCTATAAAAAGTAACGTTTTTTTTGTAGCTTATTTTCTATTGTTGTAATAATCTAAAAAAATATCCGCTATAAAGTATTGCTCATTTGGCGTACAAAAATATATTTTTGTACGCCTCACTGGGCTATGTATTTAACACGGGACAAAGGATAACACGTAGGGTGGGCAATCTTGTCTGCCCACCGTGGTCAGCTTTAGATGGTGGGCAAAAAAAAAACTGCCCACCCTACTTGTTTTTGTCCCGTGTTATGTGGGTAGGCTTCGGGAATGACGAGTTTTTCACCTGCATTTACCCGTGAATAATAAGAAGTTACGGATATTTCTATAATCTAGTTGATCTTAAGGTTTAAAAAATATACTATGACTATGACTTATTAATTACCTTTTATAAGTTGTTTATTTTAATTTTTAAGGAACTCATTATGTCAAAAGTCGTCAAGAAAAAAGTAGCTACTAAAGTTGCAGCTAAAATCACCAAAAAAGCGGTTGCAAAAAAAGTAATCTCTAAAAAAAATGCCAAAGCAGTCGCTAAAAAAGTGGCCAAAGCGGTTATAAAAAAGCAGGCTAGCAATAAAAAAGCTGCTAAAAAAATTGCTAAAAAAGCGTTAAAAAAAGCAGCTTAAGAAAAACTGAATAGAGACCCATGCCTGGGTTTCTATTCCCCGCCCAGTCCTTAAGGTATCTGCTAATGATCTTGGCATTTACCCTAAATTCCTTTCTCCCTGAAAATTGCAGAGACAATCAACTCAGCTTATTCTCGTTCCCACGCTCCGCGTGGGAATGCATGGGGCGACGCTCTGCGTCGCGTATGCATTGGAACGAGATTGCGTGTTGTTTGTCCTGTGTTCAGTTGGTAGCTTATTTTTCTACTCTATTTGAATTGACACCTTACTGAGTTAATATGACCGCAATACCTTTACACTTTGAATTGCCCGAAAAACTAACGGTTGAAAAATTTTTAAAAAAACTAAATCAAAACCTTGATTTTGAAATTGCCAGCCAGCAATATACCATCAAAACTTTTTATGACACGTTCGACTGGCGACTCTATGGCGCAGAGAGGATTTGCGAACTCAATCAATCAAAATCAGCCTCTTCAGTCAGTCTTATCAACAGCAATAGCGGGCTATGCCTGGCGGTAGAGGCGTGTCAAAATCCACCCAAATTCAGCGGACAATGTGCAGAAGGCCGATTAAAAACACAATTAACTGAGTTAATCGAAATGCGGGCATTATTGCCACTCGCACAACTCCCTCATCAGGTTTATCGTTTAAATATATTAAACAAAGACCGTAAAACGATCTTGCGTATCAAGCTAGATGAATATGAGACACTGGAAAATCATCTTAGCCTACAGCCATTAAAAGGCTATGCAATGGCGGTCATAAAAGTGAGTGCTATTTTACAAAAATCACTGAAAATAAAATCGATATCGCCTTGCGCTGTTTTAAATAAGGCGCTTAAGCAGCAAGGTCGAAAAGCAAACGATTACAGCTCCAAATTAGCGATAAAGCTGACTCCTGACATGCGTGCTGATAAAGCCAGCATCATCATTTACCAGCAATTATTGCAGGCGATACAGCGGAATGAAAATAATACACTTGCGGATATTGATAGCGAGTTTTTGCATGATTTCCGCGTCGCCATCAGACGCACCCGGGCAGGCTTAAGTCAGATAAAACACACACTCCCTGCTCATGCAGTCACTCAATATGCAGACTTTTTTGCATGGTTAGGTCACATTACCGGGCCGACCCGGGATCTGGATGTTTATTTGTTAAGTTATAAACAATATCAAGCCAGCCTGCCCGAGTCATTACAACAAGAGCTTACGCCTTTGTATGCTTTTCTTAAGCATAAGCAGGTGAATGCACAAAAAGAATTGGCGGATAAACTTTCAAGCCCCAAGTGCCGTAAAAAATTGAGTGAATGGGAGGTTTTTCTAAACCAGCCTTTAGCTAAAAAAGGCGCTGGAAGCAATGCCAAACTGACGATTAAGGCATTGGCTGATCAGCGTATCTGGAAGGTGTACCAACGTATACTCAATGAAGGCAACGCGATTTCCGAAGCCTCTCCAGCGGAAGCATTGCATGACTTAAGAAAAACCTGTAAAAAACTACGTTATTTAATGGAGTTTTTTCAAAGCCTTTATCCGGCCGCGGAATTTAAAGCAGTACTCAAGGCACTCAAAGGTTTTCAATCAGTCTTGGGGGATTTTCAGGACTATGAAATTCAGGAAATTAATTTAAAGAAATTTAGTGAAGAAATGATGGAACAGAATGTAGCAACAAGTACCTTTTTAGCGATGGGGGTTTTGGTACAACATTTGGATACAATGCGTAGTGCAGCCCGTCATGATTTTGCCGAGCAATTTGAACGCTTTAAACAGGCTAAAAATCAACACACCTTTAAACGCTTATTTGCACATAAGGCATAGGAGAGCACAGCATGAAAATAATTGCGACCTATAATATCAAAGGGGGAGTCGGTAAAACATCCACTGCCGTTAATCTGGCCTATATTGCCGCACAAAATAATTATAAAACCCTGGTATGGGATTTAGATCCTCAAGGCGCGAGTAGTTATTACTTTAGGGTCAAGCCAAAAATCAAGGGAGGCAGTAAAGCACTTATTGCCGGTGCGCGTGAATTAGATGGTTTGATTAAAGCCACCGATTTTGAAAATCTTGATTTGTTACCAGCCGACTTCTCCTTCAGGAATCTTGATTTAGTGCTGGATGCACGAAAAAACCCCACCCAGCGGCTAAAGAAACTACTCAAGCCTCTGACACAAGAGTATGATTTTATTATTCTTGATTGCCCACCGAATATTTCACTGTTATCGGAAGCCATTTTTGAAGCCTCGGAAGTCTTATTATCACCCATTATCCCAACGACCTTATCACTGCGTACATTAGAGCAGTTGAAAAAGTATATTAAGGACAATAAATTAAAGCACCTACAGCTTATTCCTTTTTTCTCTATGGCAGATAGGCGCAAAAAAATGCACCGGGAGATTATGCAAACGCTGGCTGAACAACACCCCGATATTTTACAAAGCGTTATACCTTATGCCAGTGATATAGAACGCATGGGTTGGGAGCGTATGCCCTTAGGTGCTTATACACGCAAAGGCCGTTCGGTTGAAGCGTATCAGACCTTATGGCAGGAAATTCTACAGGCTGGATAATCTTAACATGGGATAAAAACAATTAGGGAGGGCAGTTTTTTTTGCCCACCATTAAAGCTGACCTGCGTTCCGCGACGCAGAGCGTCGCCCCATGCATTCCCACGCGGAGCGTGGGAATGAGAAGCTGTTGCGAAGTATATCTAATTTAACTCATCATCCTTCCAGAATTTTGTTCCCTGTAGAGTCGCTTGGAAAGCTAAACCTGATTCAGTGATTTGGTATAATCTAACACCCGGTGAAACATCAATTCCTAAACTCACAGATTCACCCTGATCTTTATACTTTGCCGCTATATCAGCCGAACCATGCCCGGTTAAGCCGGTTTCCAGAAAATAGTCATATACACTTTGATTGGCAAAAATGAAAATACCAGCATAGGTTCTGACTCCCATTCCAACGCCGGCACCGGCAGAAAGCATCTTCATATAAGTGTCTTTTCCGCTCTTATTATTACGCGCGACACCATAAACATTTCCAGAAGAGTGCTCCAGGATATAAATACTTTTGTGATCAAACACCGCATAGCCATAGGCGTTTGCAATTTCTTGTCTAGCCTCAGGTGCCAGTTTATATAATTCTGCCAGGTTCGCGCTTCTCATTTTATTAATACTACTAATCTTATCGGCTTTGGTATTTCCTTTGGCGCCTGTACAGGCATTTAAGATAAAGAGTGTGGATAGCATGACAACCAGTATTGTGAAAGATCTAAATTTATTCATTTTATATTTTCCTTTTAGTGATTACCCACATTCCGCACCTACAATTTCAAAATTAGGTATTTTATAATACCCTCATACCGACCTTCATAAATCACGACAATTTAAAGGAATTCTCATCGCCATTCATATCGAAACGGATTCAATGCAAGCGCCAGCCCTCTACA
>DAOVWV010000198.1 GCA_030636485.1 Methyloprofundus sp. | reverse complement strand
GTAGAGCGCAAGCCGTTAAAGATCATTTAGTGAGCCAAGGTGTTGATCCTAGCCGTTTAACCGTCCAAGGTTTTGGCGAATCACAACCTATTGCTGATAATGATACTGCCGAAGGGCGCGCTGAAAACCGTCGCGTCGGTTTTAAAATTACAAGTAGATAAATAACATCTCCCATCTCTTTAGTTTTTTGATTGAGGTGGGAGACTTATCTAAGCTGTAAGCTATCATTCGGGTTAGAGCGCTAAAATCCAACAATAATCACTGGATCTTATGCGTTTTAACCCTACTTGACTTTAAATATCAAATACCCATTTTAATACTGATCAACTTTTTACCGCCCATATAGGACTGCAATACATCAGGAACAACAATATCCCCTTCCGCAGTCTGATAGTTTTCCATAATGGCAACCAAAGTACGCCCTGCCGCCAGCCCCGAACCATTGATAGTATGTACCAATTCAGGCTTCCCAGTCTCTGGATTACGCCAACGTGCTTTTAAACGGCGCGCCTGGAAATCTTTAAAATTACTACAAGACGAAATTTCTCTATATTTATCCTGCCCTGGCAACCAGACCTCCAGGTCATAGGTTTTAGTGGAAGAAAAGCCCGTATCACCCGAGCATAATAAAACCTTACGGTATGGCAGCTTTAATTTTTTTAGAATATTTTCAGCATGATTCGTCAGTTCTTCATGCGCCTGCTCTGACTCACTGGCTTTGACAACCTGCACTAATTCGACTTTTTCAAACTGATGCTGCCGGATCAAGCCACGCACATCTTTTCCATAAGCGCCCGCTTCACTACGAAAACAAGGTGTATGACAGACCATTTTGACTGGCATTTCAGCATTATCAACAATCTCATTACGCACAATATTGGTCACCGGTACTTCTGCCGTCGGAATTAAATATAAATCCGGGTCTGTACTGACTTTAAATAAGTCGTCAGAAAATTTAGGCAACTGCCCTGTGCCGTATAGACTATCGGCATTCACAATATAAGGCACATAGGTTTCGCTATAGCCATGCTCATCCCCGTGCGTATCCAGCATAAACTGAATAATCGCTCTTTGTAAGCGAGCGATATTTCCTTTTAAAGCGACAAAGCGGGCACTGGTAATTTTTGCCGCCACCTCAAAGTCCATTCCTTTATGTAGCGCCCCCAAATCAACATGATCCTTCACCTCAAAAGAGAATTCAGGCAGCTCGCCCCAGCGGCTTATTTCTACATTATCATCCTCATCATTCCCCGCAGGCACCGAGGCATCAAGGATATTGGGCAACCCTTCCATCAGGCTCTTCATTTGTAGCTGAATATCTGCAAGCTCCGCTTCAGCAGCCTTTAATTGCTCACCCAAACCCTGCACCTGATCCAATAAAGGCTGCACATCCTCACCTTTTGCTTTCGCCTGACCAATGGATTTAGAGCGTGAATTTCGCTCATTTTGTAATTCCTGGGTTTTAACCTGAACTGCCTTACGTCTATTTTCTAAATCAGTATAAAAATCTGCATCAAAATCAATCGCACGCCTTTTTAATTGCGCCTGTACAAACTCAAGATCTGATCTAAATAAATGAGGATCTAACATGTATTTAACTTACCTTTAATAAAATATTCTAAAAAGAGATATTGCAGAGCGGACTGAACGACAGTCCGCCCCCTAAAAAAATCATAACGGACTAAAATCTGCTCTACAGCCTGTTAAACCCGCTCCCCTAAAAGCAAGCCCGCCCAGATTCCAGCGCCACATAATAATACATTTCCTAAAAACACACTGAGCATCATATTCAGGTCTTTTGAAAATTGGTGCCCTTCTTCAATCAAGTATAAAACCAGATATAAACTAGATAAGGTTGTGAACATACCCACAATAATGATCACCAGTGCTGCTCTGTACTCACCTGACAACGAAGATTTATAAATTAAAAGTGCGGCAAGTAAGCCTATTAAAAAAGCAACCAGCGCATTAACAGCAACAATAGCATAAGGAAATACCCAGCCCATCCAGCGTATCACACCGCCTGAATGAGAATACAGAACTCGACCGGCTAACAGACCTAACCAAACGGCAAATATGCAGGCACAAACACTTATTAATATATTAAGTGCGGCTTTCAACAAATTTCCCTGCTCTATCAGGTACAGAGTTTCCAATGAAAACGTAGAAAACGTAGTAAACGAGCCAAACAAGCCGACTAAAATTGCCGACCTGTATTCTACGGTAATCGCAATACGCTGCAATACTAATGCCTCAGTTAATAGACCTATTAAAAAAGACCCCAAAACATTAACCACCAGGGTTCCATAAGGAAAGCCACGCCCTAACCACTGATACACACCACTGGAAACTAAAAAGCGCAACACTGCACCACTGGCTCCCCCTATCGCTATTGCAATGATTGAATCCATACTCAGACGACTCTAGACTTTAATAAAATGTTCACGATAGTGCTTTAGCTCACCGATCGACTCAAGCACATCTTCAAGCGCCTGATGACTTTCTGCTTTATGAAATGAATCCAGAATTTCCGGTGCCCACCGTCTTGCCAATTCCTTTAGGGTAGACACATCCAGATTGCGGTAGTGAAAATACTCTTCCAAAGGGCGCATATAGCGGTATAAAAAACGCCTATCCTGCCCAATACTATTACCACACATAGGGGATACACCAGCAGGCACCCATTGCTCTATGAATTCCAGTGTTTGCTGCATGGCATCACGTTCAGTCACTATCGAGGCTTTCACGCGCTCAATAAGCCCTGATTTACCATGATGCTCCTGATTCCAGTCATCCATGGCCGCGAGCACTGCATCACTTTGATGTATAGCCATAACAGGGCCTGTCGCCAAAACATTTAGATACTTATCTGTCACCACGGTAGCCATTTCAATAATCAGATCATTGTCAGGATCTAGCCCTGTCATCTCCAGGTCTAGCCAGATCAAGTTTTCCTGCTGTTGGGTCATATATAGTCTATCCAAAAATTATGTGTCAATTGCGTTAAATTGTAGCATTGGCTAATCTGGATAGCTATAGTACACACAACTGTTTTTCAAGTGCGGCTGTGTAGTCAAAATAAACGTCATTCCTGCGTAGGCAGGAACAAGTCAGCCCCGGATATTATTGAATTCTCGTTCCTTAGTTACAAAGTGCGTATATTATTCTAAAATAGCACTTTATTGCAGTAAGCTTGAAACCACTTTTACCAACCCTTTACTGAAACCCCTAATGAATACTTTTACTTATATCTTTTTAATCGCACTGGTTTTATCCTATTCCGTGCAATTCTGGTTATCCAGACGACAGTCTGCATACGTGTTTAAACATCGCGAACAAGTGCCTGAAGCTTTTACAGAATCCATCACTCTGGAAGCCCACCAAAAAGCGGCCGATTATACGATTGAAAAAGGCAAACTCGGCGATATAGACAGCGTCGTTGGTGTTATTTTTCTGCTACTGCTGACCCTAGGCGGTGGCATAAGCATGGTGTTTGAATTCTGGGCAGATTCCGGGCTTTCCTCAATCATGACAGGTATCGCCTCTATGGGCTCGCTGTTTATCATTATGTCACTCTTTGAATTACCGACTTCGCTCTATCAGACATTTGTGATTGAAGAAAAGTACGGCTTTAATAATAGTACGCTCAAACAGTTTATGATGGATCTGCTGATGCAATTAGCACTGGTTGTTATTATCGGCCTGCCTTTGCTCGCCCTTATTTTATGGGTTATGGAAGCCATAGGCAGTAGCTGGTGGTTCTGGACCTGGGCCATATTAATCAGTTTTTCATTATTGATGAGCTGGCTCTACCCAACACTGATCGCCCCTTTATTTAATAAATTCACGCCTTTGGAAGATGGCACACTCAAAGAGCGCATCAACCAATTACTTGAGCGTTGTGGCTTTAGTAGTAATGGTATTTTTATTATGGATGGCTCCAAACGTTCCGGTCATGGCAATGCCTACTTTACCGGCATGGGAAGCAATAAGCGTATCGTATTCTTCGATACTTTGGCCGAATCTTTGGATGACGATGAGATGGAAGCGGTTTTAGCACATGAACTAGGCCACTTTAAACGTAAACATGTGATTAAAATGCTAGTCGCAAGTTCGGTTATGAGTTTAATCAGTCTGGGTATTTTAGGCTGGTTAATTAATCAGCAATGGTTCTTTACCGGTTTAGGTGTTGATGTCCCTTCTAATGCTGCGGCACTCATGCTGTTTATGCTGGTTTCACCCGTATTCACTACATTCATGACCCCAATCAGTGCCTATTTTCAACGTAAATTTGAATTTGAAGCCGATGATTTTGCCGCTGAACATGCGCAAGCCAGCAAATTAATCAGTGGCCTAGTGAAACTATATAAGGAAAATGCAAGCACGCTAACACCTGATCCTTTATTTTCCGCGTTTCACTATAGCCACCCACCTGCGGCCATTCGCATTGCGCATTTAAAGCCGAAATTATAGGCGGGTAATCAG
>DAOVWV010000199.1 GCA_030636485.1 Methyloprofundus sp. | reverse complement strand
TGCTTTATGCAACGGGCTTACGCGTTTCTGAACTGGTCTCATTAACCACTCACCAGATTAATCTACGCCTCGGTGTATTACGTATCACCGGCAAAGGTAATAAAGAACGCCTAACCCCCATCGGCGAACAGGCCATGGATTGCCTGGAAGACTATATGCAACATAGCCGCATAGCCCTGTTATCTGAACGCCCCTGTAACACCATTTTTGTCACTAATCGCGCAGCAGGCATGACACGCCAGGCTTTTTGGCATATCATTAAACGCTACGCCAAAAAAGCGGGCATTAGTAAAGAAATATCACCGCATACAATGCGCCATGCCTTTGCCACACATTTATTAAATCACGGTGCCGACTTACGGGTAGTACAGCTCTTATTAGGCCATAGTGATTTATCCACGACCCAGATTTATACCCATATCGCCAACCAGCGATTAAAAGAAATGCATGCAAAATATCACCCACGAGGCTAATACACCGATGACTCAAAACATACATCCGACCGCATATATCGCAGAACAGGCCAGCTTAGGCAAGAATATCACTATTGGCCCCTTTGCCGTCATCGAAGACCATACCCAGATTGGTGACAACTGCAAAATTGGGTCACATTCCGTGATTCGCCCCTACACCAAAATGGGCACAGGCAACACTTTACATCCGCATGTCGTCTTAGGTGATTTGCCACAAGACACCAGTTTTAAAGAAGAAACCGTTTCCTGGCTGGAAATCGGTCATGACAACACCTTTCGCGAAGGCTTTACCGCGCATAGAGGCTCAGCAGAAAATGCGTATACGCGTATAGGTTCCCACTGTTTTTTTATGAATAATAGCCATGTTGCACATGATAGCCAAATTGGCAATAACACCATTTTTGCCAATAATGTCGCCATCGGTGGCTTCGTAGAAATCGGTGATAATGTGTTTATGGGCGGCAATGTGGTTGCTCACCAATTTTGCCGTATTGGTTCTTACGCGATTATTCGGGGTACAACAGCACTTAGTAAAGATGCCATGCCCTTCTGTTTAATTGCAGGTTACCCAGTAAAACACTATCGTTTAAACACTATCGGTTTAAAACGTGCAGGCATTACCGGAGAACGCTATAAGCTTATTTCCACAGCCTTTAGATTGCTCAGAAAAAATGCCAGCATCGAACATCTGGAAGAGACTCAGGAAATAAAATATCTCAAACAATGGTTAGCGGTTAAATCCAAACGCGGCTTGCATGGCTTTATTGCCTTGGGACAAAAATAATCTCTTAACAGCTTTTCCTCATTACGCGATGCATGGAAACAAAGCCGTAAGGGGGGGAGGGCTCACGGTTTCTAGCGCTAATTTTATACTTCGCGCAGATATGGTCAACGGTCAATTGTATGTGGATTTTCGTCAAGTATAAAGCCTACCCTGTACTTGAATACGGGAAATTCCCTAAGACAAGTACGCTTGGCAAGCGCCCCTCCCCACAACCTATATACTAACACTTCCTGCTACCTTATACCGCTCAATAAGGTATACTCTCCCTCTTTCCAATATTAATAGAGATACCTATGAGACCTAGCGGACGCGCCCCCGAGCAATTAAGAGACGTAAAATTCACCTGTGGATATACCAAACATGCCGAAGGCTCGGTACTCGTCGAGTTTGGTGAAACTCGGGTACTCTGCACTGCCAGTGTAGAAAACAGAGTGCCACGCTTTTTAAAAGGCAAAGGTGAGGGCTGGGTCACCGCAGAATACGGTATGTTACCGCGTTCTACGCATACCCGTATGGGACGTGAAGCCAGCCGAGGCAAACAAGGGGGACGTACTCAGGAAATCCAGCGTTTAATTGGCCGCTCATTACGTGCGGCTGTTGATTTATCTGCATTAGGTGAGCACACCATTACCATAGACTGCGATGTATTACAGGCTGATGGTGGTACACGCACAGCCTCTATCACTGGTGGCTTTGTGGCATTGTCTATTGCTATCGAGAAAATGCTCAAGCAAAAAAAGATCAAAAAAAATCCACTGCATGGTCAAGTCGCCTCTATTTCTGTCGGTATCTATAAGGGCACCCCCGTATTAGATCTGGACTATATAGAAGACAGCAATGCCGAAACGGATATGAATGTGGTAATGAATGATGCCGCCGCCTTTATCGAAGTACAAGGAACAGCCGAAGGTCATGCGTTTCGTCAAGAAGAACTCAACGCTATGCTAGAGCTTGCCAAGCAAGGCATAGCCGAGCTATTAATCAAACAAACAGAAGCATTGGCAGAGGGCTAAATAACCTTTTCTGCCTACTCGTTTAACACACCTATAGTGTCCCTAGTTCCCACGCTCTGCGTGGGAATTCATACAAAAACGCTCTGCGTTCCGTGACTTCATTAAACAAACCTCCATGATACCTCTTCAAAATTCAAATAAAATCGTTTTAGCCAGCGGTAATGCAAAAAAAATCAAAGAAATACAGGCTATTTTGACTGATTTCTCAATCGTGACGCAACAGGAATTCAATATACAGGAAGCCGAAGAAACGGGGAGCACGTTTATTGAAAATGCCATTATCAAGGCCAGAAATGCGGCTTTGCATAGCAACCTTCCCGCTATTGCCGATGATTCCGGCCTGGTGGTCGATGCATTAAGTGGTGCGCCAGGCGTTATCTCAGCACGTTATGCAGGACTACAGGCGAATGACCAGGAGAACCTGCAAAAATTACTCCACGATATGCAGGATATTCCTGAATCACAGCGTAGTGCACGTTTTATATGTGTGATTGTTTTAATGCGCCATGCCAACGACCCTTTCCCTATCATTGCCCAAGCCAGTTGGGAAGGAAGCATTCTTACTCAGCCTCTGGGCGATAATGGCTTTGGTTATGATCCGGTGTTCTGGGTGCCAACAGAAAATTGCAGTTCAGCCGAACTATCTGCAAGCAGAAAAAACCAGTTAAGTCATCGCGGTCAGGCATTGCACCAACTGGCTAATTTTTTCAAGGAGTGAAAGAGCTTTAGCTATTTCCGAAACGCTAAAAGAGCTTCTCAGCTAAATAATTTTTATTCGTATAACGGATAACATCCCTTTGAGGGATGGTATCCGTGTTGTATTTTTCTGAAAATCCAAATTTAAAGAAGAGACGAAAAAAGCCTATAATGAGACACACTCTCCTACTGCAATAAATCAACACTATGACCTATCGCCATGCTCTACTGTTTTTATTATTAAATCTGTTAGTCCAAACCTGCTCGGCACAAACCCTTAATATAGTCAGTAGCCAGTGGCCACCCTATGTTGATGATGCAGCTCCTGATAAAGGCTTGGCAGTAGAATTGGTTAACAAGGCATTACAGAGAAAGGGCTACCAACCCAGATTACATGTTGATAACTGGCAACGCGCACTGGAGGGTGTACAGATTGGGGTTTTTGATGCGACCTGTGCCATCTGGAAAACAGCCCAGCGGGAGCAGGATTTATTATTTAGTGAGCCTTACCTAAGCAATAAAATCAGCTTTATAAAAAAGAAAAGCCTCAACGTTGAATACCAGCACTTTTCTGATTTATCAAATTTTATTATTGGTGTCGTCCGTGGCTATGCTTATGATGAGGCATTTAGCCAATCACGCGCACTGCTTAAAATTCCGGCCAACCATATCATTCAAAATTTACAAAAGCTCAACCAAGGCTCAATCGACCTAACCGTCGGCGATGAGCGTGCCATTAAATATGCCTTACAGAAGTTTCTGCCAACACATGCAGACTCATTTGAATTTTTAGCTCCCCCTTTAAACAACAAAAACCTCTATTTGGCTGTCAGCAAATCCAACAAATCTGCGCAAACCATTATTAACGACTTCAACCAGGCCATTAAGGAAATGCAACAAGATGGCAGTTACGATCAAATTATCAGTAAATATCAGTATTAACCATGCAAATACATTTAATTTCTATCGGTCAAAAAATGCCTGGCTGGGTTAAGCAGGGCTATGAGGAATATGCCAAACGTATGCCCCGCGAATGCGAACTCATTCTTAAAGAGATTCCGGCGGGTAAGCGTGGTAAAAACAGTGATGTTAAGCGTATTGTTCGTGATGAAGGCGAAAGAATGCTGGCTGCTTTGCCTAAAAACTGCCATATTGTCACTCTAGATGTCCCCGGCAAGGCCTGGACTACGCCTATGTTAGCCGAGGCGATGCAAGATTGGCTAGAAAGCGGACAGGATATTGCTTTGCTGGTTGGTGGCCCTGAAGGTCTGGCTGACTCGGTTAAACAACTCGCCCGGCAATCATGGAGCTTATCTAAACTAACCTTTCCTCACCCTTTGGTACGTATTGTAGTCGCTGAACAGATTTACCGTGCATGGAGTATTATCAATACTCATCCTTACCATCGATGATACCAATGCCCCCCCTGAAGAGCCTATAAAACCTCAGGCACCATCATAACCCTTATTTTTCACTATAAATATCCTCCCCATAATTAAATGCATCCATT
>DAOVWV010000127.1 GCA_030636485.1 Methyloprofundus sp. | reverse complement strand
CTTCATACCAGGTCTCAAGGTGCACAGACTCACTACGCTCACCTGGCATATATTGCCAAATCTCATCTGCGGTATAGCAGGTAATCGGCGCTAACCAACGTACCATCGCTTCCATAACGTGATACATTGCTGTTTGTGCAGACCGGCGAGCCAGACTATCTGCTTTTACCGTATATTGGCGGTCTTTAATAATATCCAGATAAAAACCACCCAAGTCCATTGCACAAAAATGATGTACTTTCTGGTTAATCACATGGAACTGGTATTGCTCATAAGCCTGTATCACTTCTTCTTGTAACAGCAATGCCCTGTCGACAACCCAGCGGTCCAGTGCCAGCATATCCTCTGCTTTAACAGAATGCTGAGCTGGATCAAACCCATCCAGATTCGATAATAGAAAGCGTGAAGTATTTCTTAAGCGACGATACACATCCGAGGTACGCTTCAAGATTTCATCCGAAACGGTCATTTCCCCACGATAATCCGTACCCGAAACCCAAAGACGCAACACATCTGCACCGAGTGATTTCATCACGGATTGCGGAGCAACCACATTGCCACGTGATTTAGACATTTTTTTACCATCGGCATCGACGGTAAACCCGTGTGTTAAAACAGATTTATACGGTGCTTCACCGTGTATCGCAACCGATGTTAATAAGGACGACTGAAACCAGCCACGATGCTGATCCGAGCCTTCCAGATATAAATCCGCCGGAAAACCAAGCGGGTCGCGTTGATTTAATACCGCTTCATGAGTAACCCCCGAATCAAACCAGACATCCAGAGTATCCTGGGTTTTCTCATAATCATCCGCTTCATCCCCCAACCAATCTGCTTTATCCAGTGTGAACCAGGCATCGATGCCTTTTTGCTCTACGTGCAGAGCGATATCTTCCACCAGCTTATCGGTTTCAGGGTGTAGCTCGCCTGTTTCTTTATGAACAAAGAAAGGAATAGGAACGCCCCAGGTACGCTGTCTTGAAATACACCAGTCAGGACGGTTTTCCACCATCCCTTCAATACGCGCTTGCCCCCAGTCAGGTAGCCATTCAACTTTTTTAATTTCTTGCAGTGCTTTTTCACGCAATTCACCTTGTTCCATGGAAATAAACCACTGTGGTGTCGCGCGAAAAATAATCGGGGTTTTGTGCCGCCAGCAATGTGGGTAGCTATGTAACAGTGCTTCGTGATGCAGTAGCTTATGTTTACTGGTCAAAACTTCGATTACATGATCATTCGCAGAAAACACATGTTCTCCGGCAAATAATTCGGTATTGGGCAAAAACACACCATTATCGCCAACAGGGTTATCAACCGGCAAACCATAGCGCTGACCAACCACATAGTCATCCTGGCCATGCCCAGGCGCGGTATGCACTGCTCCTGTACCCGCTTCTGCGGTAACATGATCCCCCAAAACGATAGGCACTTTACGGTGATAAAAAGGGTGCATCAGCATTTGTCCCTCTAAGGCATCACCATTGCAATATGCCAATACACGGGCATTTTCCATACCATAGCGCTCAATGGCACCATTCCACAACTGATTAACCAATACTAAGCGCTCTTTTTGTCCATCCTTCTCACATTGCACCACCACATATTCGTACTTAGGGTTTAAACTCACCGCCTGATTCGCGGGTAAAGTCCAGGGAGTTGTTGTCCAGATAACAACGGATAAAGGCCCTTCCCCGTCATGCTCAGGTATATGATGGCAACTGGCAAAAAACTTCGCTTCATCCAGCACTTCAAAGCGCACATCTATCGCCGGAGAGTGTTTATCTTCATATTCTACTTCAGCCTCAGCCAACGCAGAACCACAATCAGTACACCAGTGCACAGGTTTAAAGCCTTTGCTTAAATGGCCTTTGGCATTGATTTTACCTAATGAACGAATGATATTCGCTTCAAACTTATAATCCATGGTCAGGTAAGGCGTATCCCACTCACCCAGAACACCTAGACGCACAAACTCGTCTTTTTGCATTTTGACCTGTTTCGTTGCATATTCCCGACAGGCTTTACGAAACACCTCGGGCGTAACCTTACCCCCGGCTTTACCCACTTTCTTTTCAACCATTAACTCAATGGGCAAACCATGACAGTCCCAGCCTGGAACATACGGCGCATCAAATCCCGCCAAAGTTTTGGATTTAAGGATAATATCTTTTAAAACTTTATTGACGGCATGACCAATATGAATCGCACCGTTGGCATACGGAGGCCCATCATGCAAAATAAACGGTGGCTTCCCAGAAAATTCCGCTCGAATTTTCTGGTATAAACCTGTTTCTGTCCATTTTTTTAAACGCTCTGGTTCACGTTGCGCCAAATTACCTTTCATTGGGAAAGCTGTTTTGGGAAGGTTTAATGTCTTTTTATAATCGATGGTCATTTTGTATTAAATCTGCAATAAAGTCTTAGCTTGAGCAGTATCCAACTGAATCTGCTGTTTTAAATCATCCAATGATTGAAAGCACATTTCACTTCTTATTTTGTGTTTAAAATGCACTTCTACATACTTTCCATAAATATCCCGGTCAAAATTAAACAAATGTGTTTCCAATAACACTTTTGCTCTGCCATCAACCGTTGGCCTTGTCCCTACATTCGCCACACCATAGATGGGCTGGTCTCCTATCCCTGTCATGGTCACCGCAAATACGCCTTGTATAGGGGTATTTTTACGTGACATCTGTACATTTGCAGTGGGAAAACCTATTTTTCGCCCTAGTTTTTCACCATGTACAACCCTTCCACAAACTGAATAGTCACGACCTAACAATAGCCTGGCTTTTACCAGGTCACCATTACTCAGTGCATCCCGAATCAAAGTACTACTCACCCGGCTTCCTTTTACAGCATAAGAAGCAGTATCCGTTACCTTAAAATCATGCAACTTCCCAGCCGCTTGTAACGATGTAAAATTGCCACGCCTTGCCTTGCCAAAATGAAAGTCATCCCCCACGACCAGATATTTTACATTCAAGCGCTGAAGTAATATTTCCTGAATAAAATACTCAGGATCCATATTGGCAAACTGTTGATTAAAGCTGGCTATCAAGAAATAATCTACAGGTAAATGATTAATTTGTAATATCTTTTCTCTTAACCGGGTTAAACGGGATGGTGCATTATCTTTAAGAAAAAATTCTAGAGGCTGTGGTTCAAAGACCATCACGACAACCGGTAATCCCAGTAATTTCCCTTTTTCAGCTAACTTATTAATAACAACATTATGCCCTGTATGAACACCATCGAAATTACCAATTGTAAGTACACAGCCTTGTGAAAACTGCTGTAGCTGATTAATGCCGCGAATTATCTGCATTCAGTTCTGGTCTAAAAAATAGAGTATATTAACATTTTTAATGACATACCGGTATATACTTCGCGCGACCATGGATGCGGATCTCTAAGCACCGAGTTTTTACCAATAGCTACATACTGTTTTTTACACCCGCCAATGCCCCACCAAGTTCCTGTACCGACTGCGGACGATCGGTAGGCTTTATTTCCATTGCCCAGTCAATTATCTCCAGTAATCGATGATTAATTTTTCCCGCATAAACCTCTTGTGCCAGTGGGTACTGTTCACCTTTTTCACGATCTGGTGCCTGCATGGGCACATTAAAATCCAGACAAGCACGCATACTAGCCCCCACCGCATAAATATCCGTATAAGGCCCTAAAATACCTGTCGCTTGATATTGCTCTATAGGCGAAAAGCCTTTAGTCAGTATATAGGCTGCATTCTTAACCTTAGCTTGTGGATAGACCTGTATTGCACCAAAATCGAGCAACATAACATCACTCCCTGGACGAATCAATAAATTGGCGGGCTTAATATCCAGGTGCAGGATATTTTGCTTATGCACTAAATCCAGGCCACCTAACAAATCTCCAAAAATTCTCAGCAGCCATTTATCAGTGATTTTAATTTTTCTATCTTTTAATAACTTATCCAGGGTTATTCCATAACCATAGACCATGACTAAATAGACCGTAGAATTCGCCTGAAAGAAATTAACCACCTCAACTATATTAGGGTGCTTAATCTTAGCTAAGATTTTTGCCTCATCAACAAATAAAGCTCGCCCATGTGCAATTAACTTCTTAGATTCTTCGCTATTCGCAACAATATCATTATTCCATGTCCGGTGTGCCAGTTTTCGTGGCAAATACTCTTTCAGCGCAACCTGTACTTGAGTCTCTCTATTCCTTGCCAGGTAGACTGAACTAAAGCCACCATGTGCCAGCTCTCTTTCTATAATGTAATCATCTACAACCGTCCCCGTTTGCAAATAATTCCATTGCTTAGGGTAGGTTTCTGGGTCGTAATATTCAGCCATAAATTACCTTCTTATATTTCACGCAATCATAATGCGTGGCTTTTAGTGTGCTGATTTTTTTGCCAGGAGCAAAGCCGACTCCACTTGATACGGGACACTGAAACAGGCGCATAAACTTCTATTAGGAATACTGTCATTATCATAAAAATAGAACAAGATTTCAGTCTGCGATTACTCAAAAAAGATAAAGCTCCTCCTAAATCAACGCCTAGTAGATACAAAGATAGCTGATTTTAAGAAGAAAGCCACAAAACTCCCTCAATATACTTCGTGCGGCTACGGCTACAGGTTTCTAGCGACTCATTTTGCCAATAGCTGTATTGCTGAAACAGTGACATAGCTAATTATGCAGCTGTTTTATTTTGCGTCCATCGGCACTGGAAGCTCACCCTTTGTCCGCATCCGCGACCATGAGAAATATAGCCTAATTTTTTCCTCGCCCTCCCTTAGTTCTTAAAAAGTTCTGCTATACTTAAAGCCAATAACATGACATATCTAATACCTAAGGTTATCTGATGAACTTAAATAAAACAATATTTTTAGCCCTATTAACCAGCACTTTCTTATGTTTTTCCACTTTAAGTATCGCCGCTGGACATTACGAAGAATTTATTGCCAAAGAGCCTGTACCTGTCGCGAATACAAAAGCTTCTTATGGTCGAAAAATAGGCCAAAAAGTGTTGCGGGGCTTATCAAATTCGACACTGAGCTTTTTTGAAATCCCCAAAAATATGATTATGGTGACCAATCAAAGTAACTTTTTATATGGCATGACAGCTGGCGTAGCCCTAGGTGCGCTAAATACCGTTGGGCGTACAGCCGTTGGAATCAATGACTTTATATTTTTTCTCTTACCCACCAAACCCGTGGTATACCCTATTCATCCCTGGAATAATTATTTAGACGTTGAAACCAACTATGAAGGTTTATTTATTTTAGATTTATAAACCCTTCAGATTCCTGCCTATAATGAGAACTCAATAATACTCAGGTCAGACTTGGGCATTATTGAATTTTCACTCCTTTGAGCAACCACCCGCTCATGCTGCTTTTTCTGCTAAATCTCCCTCTTTATCAACTTCCTTCTGCTGTACAATCCGGCTCATGCCATCAGCCTGCTTAAGCAGCTCAATCTGCACTTTAATATGCGACTTAATCCCTTCAACATGAGAAATAATACCCACCGTTTTTCCTTTAGCCGTTAACCTTTCCAACGTGCTAACAACTGTATACAGCGTTTCTGCATCTAAATTACCAAACCCCTCATCTATGAAGAGTGAATCAATCGCCCTACCACTATTGGCAATCTCCGAT
>DAOVWV010000090.1 GCA_030636485.1 Methyloprofundus sp. | reverse complement strand
AATTATTTTATCATTTATAAGTAGAAACTTAGATACAATTAGCCCTATAAATAAAACAGGCAGGGTCATTTTTATCATGCAGCCTAAATTGAGTCGCAGGTTTTAGCCTGACTCATTCAGTCTTGTGTAGATTAAAATCGACGCCCCTATGCCTCTCACCTTCTCCCAAAAAAGATAACAGCATAAGTAAGCTATGAATCAAGAATCCATTATTAAAGAAATGAGAGTACTTCCCGTCATCGACTCAGCCTTTGAAATTCAGCGCCGTATTGATTTTATAAAAAAGCAACTCAAAAAAGCAAAGCTAAAGACGCTACTTTTAGGGATTAGCGGTGGAATTGATTCAGCAACTTGTGGCCGCCTTGCGCAATTAGCGGTTGAGCAGCTCAATAATGAAGCAAGTAGCAACGCCTATCAATTTATTGCCGTGCGTCTTCCCTATAATATCCAGGCGGATGAAAGCGATGCCCAGTTAGCGATTGGTTTTATTCAGCCTAGCCAACAGATGTCGGTTAATGTGCAGCCGGGGGTTGATGCTATACATGCAGAAACCAGTCATGCAGTGCAGCAACTAGGATTGACTCCAGCCTCGGCAAGCGCGTTAGATTTTAATAAAGGCAATGTTAAGGCGCGGGCGCGTATGATTGCGCAATATGAAATAGCAGGGCTATTAGCTGCGTTGGTCATCGGAACCGATCATTCAGCAGAAAACATTACCGGTTTTTTTACCAAATGGGGGGATGGTGCCTGTGACCTTGCACCACTGTTTGGGCTGAATAAACGCCAGGTGAGACAGCTGGCTAAAACGCTAGGTGCTCCGGCATTGTTGATTGAAAAAGCACCGACGGCTGATCTGGAAGATTTAGAACCGGGTAAAACGGATGAAGATGCTCTAGGTCTCAGCTATGACCAGCTTGATGATTTTCTTGAAGGCAAAGCGGTTGCAGATGACGCGTGTCAGTTAATCATTGATACATTCATCAAAACCCAGCATAAGCGTCAGGCGATACCGACTTTATATGATTAAGCTGGGTAAGGTTTAGGGGGAGATTTTTGGCTTATGATAGCAGGGCTGAAGACATTACTTATCTGAAAACAGGTGAAGAATGGATGTCTCTGACAATCAAGCAAAGGAGGTACTACTTATCCTGAAAATTTTTATGCTTCAGGGTAGGAAAGCATGTAGCCAAACCCTTTCAGCGTTTGAATAAAACAAGGATGTGAAGGGTCTAATTCAATTTTTTTTCTTAGCAAATAAATATATTGTTTTACATCTTCTTCTGATGCTCGGTGACTTTTGGGCCAAATCTGCGCAATAATCTCTTCAGTTGTGACAACTCTCTCTTTGTTTTTTAATAACAAGAAAAATAAATTATATTCCTTAGGACTAAGTTCTATTATATTCCCTGATCGAGTGATATGTTTTTTTAAAGTATCAATTATGAATGGGCCGAAGTGAAACAAAGTTTCGTCAGGTCCAGAGTTGTCAATTTTTTCCAATTGATCGAGCCTCCGCCTGCCAATTGACAAATCCCTCCGGTCAGAGCAAAAACGTCGCTCCTTTTTGTATTTCTCAGTATCGCTCCCAGACCAAGCATTAAAGAGTATTACAGGAAAGTAAGCATTCAGCTGATAAAGATCTAGAGGTTTAACCAAATAGCCACTTATACCTCTTTTCTTCCCTTCCTGCATCAAGGCTGGGTCGTCATTATCCACCAATCCGATTATTGGCATAACAGTTTGGTTCAACTCTTTTAATAGATTCCATTCTTTGGCACAGGCTAGTTTTAAAGAAATTAAAAACAACAGGGGAACTGTATTTTTTATTTGTTTCAGCGCTTTTTCCTCGTCAGAGAGTAATAGCACTTGAGCGTCAATACGCTGGAAAAATTGTTGAAACGTAGGTAAACAGAGGTCGTCGTCATCAATAAGTAAAATCTCAAAGTCATTTTTCATAAATATTCCCCACTTAAAGAAACAAACCATTGCTCTCTTAGCTCTCAAGTTACTCCACAATTGCCACAAATTATAAGGCTGTAGAGCTTTAAGCTAAATTTCACCTTTCTTCTATGGAAATTCTACCACAAAAAAAAGTACACTGATTATGAACAAAATAATTTAAAAAAAGAAATATCAGTAGATATTAATTGACTTATTATGAATAACGAATTTGACAAAATCAAGATATCAGAGCGTTTATGGCCAAGCTTTACATTAAAGCCGCTATGGTTTGTGATGCTAATTGTTCTCGCTACAATCGTGTGGGCTAGTGTTGTCTGGCTATCACCCTCTACTTCAGGTACAGGGAACGGGATGGCTGAAGCCCAAAAGAATGAGAGAGAAAATCTTATTGAAACATCTGCCACCAAACATTCCAATATTGCAGCGAGCAAAAAAACTTCTACGAAAGCCTTCAACACCGAAAACTCCCAAGTTGAATTGCTTGTAGAACCTGATGACCAGACATCATTAGCGCCTATGGCAGTAGAAGGCCACAAAACGCGAATGAATGAACATAACAAAAATACCAAACCAATAGAAACAAAAACAGAATCAGGCTCAACTCCACCTGAAGCTCAGAAAGGCTTATTAATCTCCGGTATGGTTGTGGATCATAGCGGAAATCCAGTACCCAATATCACGTTAATTGCATTGCAGAAAAAACATGCCATAGAGAACAGGGATATGGATGTTCCTGCAAGCAAACGTCATCAAGAGACAACGACAGAATCTGATGGCTTCTATCAAATAGGGGGTCTTGAGTACGGTGAGTACGAAATTCTCAGCAAAATCAGCGATCTCTACCAAGAAGCTAGCATTGTCGTTCACACCGGTGTTGAATCAGCCGACTTGATTCTGCGCAAAAAACAGCCAGATATCCGGGTTTATGGAACCGTTCAGAGTGTAGGTGAGTTATTGGAAAAAGTGCGCATAATGCCCTTTGGTCAATCCAAAAATGAGGTATATACCGATGCAGAAGGGCGTTTTGACCTAGTTGTTGATACCAGTTCGCGCTTAAAGGTATATCCGCTGAGAATTTCACATCAGGATTATAAGGTACTGATATCCGAACTTCGGAGCGAGGAAATGCAAGGGCAGGAGGGAATAGAATTAAATCTGGAGATGGAACCCATTAATGAGCAAGCTGAAGTTACTGGTTTTTTGAGAAGTGCCAATGGTTCCGTCGTCTCTGAAGAAAAAATTCAACTCTATTCCAAAACAACCAAGCGCAGTTATTTCGCAGTTAGCGATCAGGATGGAGCATTTTGGTTCCCAGAAGTTGCGCCCGCTACGGACTACTTTATCTCCGTTCACCCCGCAGCTTATTATCAGGATTATCAACAAAAAGATGTGCAAATCATATCACCCGGAAAAGACGTAAATATAGTTCTTAAGCCCCTGAAACTGGGTAAATTAACAGGGAAAATGGTTGATCCGGATGACCAGCCAATTGCTAATTTCAGCCTCTGGCTCCACATCAATGGCGCATCCAGCTTTCCGGCAGTGGAAGTCTTCAGTGATAGTCTCGGGCAATTTAATGTCAATGAAATTCCGGAAGGTAAACTGGTCTTCGATACGCGCTCGTCGCCATTGTTCAGCATTACCGGAATAAATCAGTCTGCCGGAGAAAAAAAAGAACTCAAGCTGGTGCTTGACTGGGGGAACCATAAAGTTACTGGGCGTATTGTGGACAGTCATGATGAGCCCATTCCAGCCTCAGAACCTATCCTCACCTGGTTTCATCGTGACGGCGAGATCAGAAGTTATTCTACACGCAAAGCAGTCACTGACAAAGAAGGGTATTTCATGTTCTCCAAAGTAGCCCCCGGGATGCACACCCTACGTATTAATATTCCAGGATACAGTTATACCCAGCGCGACTATATAGTAGGCTCGACAGCGACGAACATTATTATTCGGCTTGAGAAGTTACTGCCACCAGTCGCTGCAAACAACGAATTAGATCCATTAATAACCGTCAATAGCTCAGGAGATTAATTATGCAATAAGACAGATACACTTAATACAAGAAAGTTTCGGTACGCCTTGTCATTGACAGGGTTGAAAATCATAAACTTAAAAAGGTTTCTTTAGGAGAGAATCCCTGCAAAAAGAAGGAAAGAGCGGTACGTTTGGCTGAAAAGCTTATGCCTATTACGCCGACGTTCCATTATTTAGAAAGGAATAAGACAAAAACTCGTTAATAATTAAATATAATCGGGAGATATACTATGTCAATTTCAAAATTAAGTAAAAGTAAAGCCTGGAGAATTTCAACGCCGGTTGCAATACTGTCGGCCTTGATTCTTCATGCAAGTTCAATGGGAGCTGTCGCAGGCTCTGATAATGTCAATCCTTCAATGGTATCTGTCACATTGGCACCAGGCCAAAGTCACGTGGTCACAAAGACTGTTACAACGCCAGAAATACCCCCAAAACCGGACATCGTGTTTCTGGCAGATACAACGGGCAGCATGGGCTCTGCTATCGCAAATGTGCAGGCTAATGCGAGTGCTGTTATGGCTGCAGTAGCGCTAGAAACCACGGATCCTTTCTTTTCGGCTGCTCAATATAGAGATGAAGGCGATAGCTCTTTGTTCAAGGTAGATCAAGTATTGACGACTAACCAAGTCGCTGTTAATACCGCTATTGGTACCTGGGCTGCAGGTGGTGGTGGTGATACTCCAGAAGACCAGCTTCATGCTCTGACTCGGCTCGCAGATGGCGCGGCTGTATGGCGGACGGGTTCAAGTCGTGTAATTGCCTGGTTTGGCGATGCAAGCGGTCATGACCCCGCTTCAGGTGGTGAAACACTAGCCAGCACGATTGCGGCTCTTGCTGTCGCTGAAGCCAGAGTTATCGCCATTGATGTAGACTCGGGGTTCGGCGACGGACTTAACAATACTGGTCAGGCTGCGGCTATTGCTAGCGCAACAGGCGGATCATTCTTTGCGAATGCATCACCTGATGAAGTTTCTGATGCTATCTTGGCAGGACTGGGTTTGCTACCCATCACAGTCACCCCCGTTCCATCAGGCTGCGGCCCTCTTGTTATCACTTTTGATAAGGCTAGCGAGACCGTGACCAGTGGTGAAAATGTTGTTTTTGAGGAAACGATTACAGTACCGAATGATCCGACCCTGGCGGGTCAATCCATTCACTGTACTGTAGAATTCCAGTCTAATGGCGAATCCATCGGAGAACAGAGCATCTGGGTTGAGATTCCACTCGAAATTGACGTGACACCTGATACGGCAAGCAATGAGTTGAGTAATGATCCGGATCACACAGTCGACGCATTGGTGACCTCATTCGGCTCTCCTCTCGCAGGTCTCACAGTGAGTTTTGATATTCTGTCAGGCCCCAATGTGGGACAAAACGGAAGCAGTGCAACCAATGTTTCAGGATTAGCGGATTTCGACTACACCAATCCAAATGTTAATCCATCTGGGCTGGGTACAGACACCATTCAGGGCTGTGTTGCTCGAGCGGATGGTGAGCCTGATGAATGTGACACTGTCACCAAAGAATGGGTGGACACAATACCGCCAGTCACATTATGTGAAGCTACGGTAAACCCGCACGGTAAAAAGGAGCCTCAGGCACCAGGTACCGGTCAAAATGAGGATGGATTCTATAAACTGTCCGCTACTGACAATATATGGCCAGAAGACCAACTGTTAGCCAGTATTACGATGACAGATATGGGCAGTGGCACAGTTTTCGGTCCTCCACTTGACGTTAATGGTGACGGTATGATCATCATTAAGTACACTCAGGATGAAGATGCCATCCCAACCATGAAAAAAATGGGCGGCAACGGCAACAAATCCCAGGGTACTGCTGTAGATTATCACATAATCGGCAACGGTGACGGTCTGGCTACAGCGACAGATGGCTCAGGCAACCACTCAACTGCTACTTGTCTGGTACCGAAACCTCCGAAATAAGAATAACTATTAGGAAGTTGAACGGAACGTTAAATCACAATCACCGAGGGGGGCTATTTGAATAGCTCCCCTCCCTATCCCGGTTATATTTTACCTTCGGGTAACACAAGTAATCTCTCACTTCGCCATACTCTGATGGCATGAATTGAGTTTTGCTCCCTCAAATAAACAATTCTAAATGGAGAATGAATAAGCTCCCTTATTTTTTCTTCATCAAACTCTGGAGCCTTTCTTCCAATATCTGGATTTTTACTTAGTTTATACCCAGCTTCTTTTTTACATCATCTAGCTCTAATTCATTTCCTTCTTTAATCTCGATTAGCCCTTGAGTAATAGCCTTCATAAACTCGTGGTTTTCTTGGCTTTCCTCATACTCAGCAAGCCCTTGCACTACGGCGATACCTTTTCCTCGACTGGTAAGAAGAATTGGACGATGAGAATTTTTAGCACGATTTACAATTTTTCCAGGATTAACCTTGAACTCTGAAAGAGAAATGACATCTTCGGAGAACTTAATTTTCATGAGTAGACCCTTGAAAAATTTATTAACAAGACCTAATTATAGTCCCAGTTTATAAGGTGTTGATATATAATTATTAATGTAAAATTACATCAGGTTTTATAAGGGGTTTAAAAGTAGAAACCAGCTAAAAAACAATAAGTTAAATAGGGCTGCATTATTTTTTTAGTGATTTGTTTAATAAGCGATCTCTATAATCTATTGTTTTTAAAGTACTTATACTTGGAAAGATCAGCCTTAATATTTTAATTCAATAGCTTAGAGCGCAACTAGAAGCGGTTTAGGCTCTGACCCCTTTGATCAAGCGCGGTTCTTAGGGGGCTT
>DAOVWV010000064.1 GCA_030636485.1 Methyloprofundus sp. | reverse complement strand
TGCGCAAGGGTGCGGGAAATAATACTTAGCATTTTATACTCTGTGTATTGTAAAAATACTACAAATTATAATGGAATATGGTCGTAGAGGGTAACTATTCAGCGCGAAAACTCTTGGAAACTCCAGCCTATTTTAATTTAAAGGGGTGAATGATTTTCTAGTAACCACGCATAAAAAAGCCCGTGAGCTAAAAACTCACGGGCTTTATAAGTCCGGCTACTAAAGCGTATCAAATATACTTCTTCTGCGGGCTCGGGTTATACCCATTGTACAAAGAAATAACCTACTGCGATAACAACTGCAGCTACGGCCATGCCCGCAGGCTCTTTTAACATTTCAGTAACGTCTAATATTGCACCCATGAGTGTCCTACCTTCTGTAAATTTATTATAATTCTTACGCCATTTAAATGGCAGTAAATGAAGTTGATATGATACTAGATGATTTGTTGAAGTCAAGAATTACTTGATGGGCTTATACATCATACTGTCATGTTTTGTTGCTAATATTGGGGGGATTTAGCGCTGAAATTCGATAATGGAGAAAATTGTCAGCGTTGATAGAACTAAATTTTTGATGATCACTACCATAATAAAGTCTAGATGTTTATAATGCTAGTTTCTGGTGCTGTATAATCTAATGATACAAGATCATAAGTAATCTTGTAGAAATAGGTTTTCAAAAAATAACAACAAAATGAGGGGATAATAATGTTTGGTGGTGTCTTAGCAATTCTTATTGCAATCTGGGTATTTCGAACAACTGTAAAGGCTAAAACGGGCAATGTAATACTTTGGACAGCGGGTGCAGCTGTTTTGTTCTTTGTCGTTCAGATACTATTTTATAATATCAATATTTTTATTATTGATGGGCTTGGTACTGATGTTGGTGGTGAATATGACCGCGATCTAACGGATATAGGCGATAGAAAAGATGGTGGTGGGATTCAGGATGGTTTTTTTGGTTCTGTTTTAGGTATTCTTTTCGAATTACTCCCATTGTTTATGGCATGGTTGAGTATTGCGTTTATTAGAACAAAATATATTCTGAAAGAAGATCTTAATGTAAAAAATCTTATCAGCGGAATTTCAGATATGTTTATTGGTATTAAAAATAGTTTTAAAACAAACTAAGCTGATATTTATAGCATAGTTGTTCTAAACAAAAGCCCGGTTCTGTCCGGGCTTTTTTGTTTCAGCATTAAACAATGAACGATACAATCGTCACCAGTGTTAAAATGAATAATACCGTTGCAATTGCCCCCACTATTAAATAGCTTGATAATGAGCCATGCTCAAAGTCTCTTTGCCTGTTTGCCTCACTTTGAACGCCAATAAAAGCAGCGAAAACGCTTTGAATAACCTGTTTAAGTGTCGGTTTAGACATATTACCCTCCCCCTGTATATTAGAAAAGTTTTATATATAGCAGACTCAAGTAAACCACTTTTCACTTTATTTAGCAATTCCAATAGCAATAATCTTACGTGATCCTTATGAATAAAAAAGAATTTTTAATCCAGCAGCTCGCTCAACGCATTTTATTTTTAGATGGTGCAATGGGTACTATGATTCAAGGCTATCATCTGGAAGAGCAGGATTATAGGGGCGAGCGTTTTAGTGATTGGGAGTCTGATTTAAAAGGCAATAATGATTTATTATCGCTGACTCAGCCTGATATCATCAAAGCGATTCATAAGGCCTATCTGGATGTCGGCTGCGATATTATCGAAACCAATACCTTCAATGCCACGACGATTGCCATGGCGGATTACAATATGCAATCGCTGGCCTATGAAATTAATTTTGAATCAGCCAAAATTGCCAAACAAGCCGCTGAGGAAGCAACGCAACAAACACCCGATAAACCACGGTTTGTTGCCGGTACACTAGGCCCTACCAATAGAACTGCTTCGATGTCACCTGATGTTAATGCCCCTGCTTTTCGTAATGTCAGCTTTGATGAGTTAGTTGAAGCTTACAGTGAAGCCGTGAGTGGTTTAGTCGATGGCGGTACCGATATTTTATTGATCGAAACTGTTTTTGATACTCTCAATGCCAAGGCTGCAATATTTGCTATCGACCGTTATTTTCAAGAGCACGGTATCGAATTGCCAGTGATGATATCAGGCACGATTACCGATGCATCCGGACGCACACTGTCGGGGCAGACTGCATTGGCTTTCTGGAATTCATTAAGCCATATAAAACCTATTTCTATCGGCTTTAATTGTGCACTGGGCGCGCAGGAAATGCGCCAATATGTCGAAGAGCTCTCTGCGCATGTTGACACCTATGTTTCTGCCCACCCGAATGCAGGTCTACCCAATGAATTTGGTGAATATGATGAAACCCCCGAGGAAATGGCAGCAGAAATTGCCGACTGGGCAAAACAGGGATATTTAAATATTATCGGCGGCTGTTGTGGAACATCCCCTGATTATATTAAAGCGATTATTGATGCGGTGAGTCCTCATGCACCGAGAAAAATACCCGCGATAGAGACGCGTTGCCAATTAGCTGGACTTGAGCCTTTTTCTATTGGTGCCGATTCATTATTTGTTAATATCGGTGAGCGTACCAACGTCACCGGATCAGCGCGTTTTAAACGGCTGATTGTTGAAGAAGATTATGATACTGCCCTGGATGTCGCGCGCGAGCAAGTGGTTAATGGCGCACAAATCATAGATATCAACATGGATGAGGGGATGTTGGAATCCAAAGAGGCCATGGTGCATTTTCTAAATCTGATTGCTTCCGAGCCGGATATATCCAAAGTGCCGATTATGATTGATTCCTCTAAATGGGAAATTATCGAGGCGGGATTGAAGTGCATACAGGGTAAAGGCATTGTTAACTCCATTTCCATGAAAGAAGGCATCGACAATTTTATTCAACAGGCTCAGCTAGTCCGCCGTTATGGCGCGGCCGTGATTGTCATGGCCTTTGATGAAGACGGTCAGGCAGATACCTTTGCCAGAAAAGTGGAGATTTGTCAGCGCGCGTATAAAATTCTGGTCGAGCAAGTGGGTTTTCCGCCTGAAGATATTATTTTTGACCCCAATATCTTCGCTATTGCCACGGGTATTGATGAGCATAATAATTACGGTGTCGATTTTATTGAAGCGACACGTGAAATTAAAAAGCTATGTCCTCATGCCATGATTTCAGGCGGGGTATCCAATGTTTCCTTTTCTTTTCGCGGTAATAATCTGGTACGTGAAGCGATTCATGCCGTATTCCTTTATCATGCGGTACAGGCCGGGATGGATATGGGAATTGTTAATGCCGGGCAATTAGCTATTTATGCGGACATTCCAGACGAATTACGTAACGCCGTCGAAGATGTAGTGCTTAATCGTGATCCTGAGGGAACAGATAAACTACTGGAAGTGGCTGAAAAATATCGGGGTGATGCCGTTGTTAACAAGAAAGAAGATTTAGAGTGGCGTAAACTGCCCGTTAATAAACGTCTGGAGCATGCTTTAGTTAAAGGAATTACTGACTTTATCATAGAAGATACCGAGGAAGCACGTCAGCAGGCAGAAAAGACATTGTATGTCATCGAAGGCCCATTAATGGATGGTATGAATGTTGTCGGTGACTTATTCGGTGCGGGGCAAATGTTTTTACCGCAGGTGGTTAAATCAGCCCGGGTCATGAAGAAGTCAGTTGCCTATTTAATGCCCTTTATGGACGCTGAAAAAGACGGTGAAATTAAAAGTAACGGCAAAATCCTGATGGCGACCGTCAAAGGGGACGTGCATGATATTGGCAAAAATATTGTTGGCGTTGTATTGCAGTGTAATAATTACGAAGTGATTGATATCGGTGTTATGGTGCCGACACCCGAAATACTACAAGTGGCTAAAGAAAAAAAGGTCGATATTATCGGCCTAAGCGGCTTGATCACTCCTTCGCTAGAAGAAATGGTGCATGTGGCCAAAGAAATGCAGCGCCTAGGCTTTAGCATTCCACTGATGATTGGTGGGGCAACGACATCACGCGCACATACCGCGGTAAAAATCGAAGAACATTATTCAGCGGGAGCCACTATCTACGTGCCTGATGCCTCGCGGGCGGTGGGTGTGGCGAGTAACTTACTGAGTGACGAGCGTAAAGGTGCTTATGTGACAGGTATTCGAGAAGAGTATGCGGTTGTGCGCGAACGTCATAAAGGCCGCAAGGCTAAAACCAAGCAGCATGACCTAAGCGCGGCACGTGACAATAAATTTATCTGGGAAAACCATAGCCCAGTATCCCCTAAAAAATTAGGCATTGAAGTGATTGACTCTGTTTCATTAGAGACATTGGCGGACTATATAGATTGGACACCTTTTTTCCAGACCTGGGAATTAGCAGGCCGTTACCCAGCTATTTTAGATGATGAACTGGTCGGCAAACATGCGCGTAATCTATTTGCAGATGCACAGCTGATGCTAAAGAAAATCATTGCAGAACAATGGTTAGAGGCAAAGGCGGTGATTGGTTTCTTCGCTGCAAACAGTGACGGTGATGATATTATCCTTTACCAAGATGAGTCGCGCTGCGAATCACTCGAAGTATTGCATCATTTGCGTCAGCAAAATATCAAGGCTCCGGGGCGACCTAATTACTGTCTCTCTGACTTTATTGCACCCGTGGATAGCGGACAGCCAGATTATATGGGAGCCTTTGCTGTAACTGCGGGTATTGGTATCGAAAAGAAATTAGCCGAATTTGAAAAAGACCATGATGACTATAACAGCATTATGCTCAAAGCTTTGGCAGACCGCCTGGCTGAAGCCTTTGCTGAATATCTGCATTTGGAGGTGCGTAAAAATCACTGGGGATATGTCGATGATGAAGCGATGAGCAATGAAGAGCTGATTAAAGAGACTTATAAGGGGATTCGTCCCGCACCGGGTTATCCTGCCTGCCCTGACCATACTGAGAAAGAAAAACTGTTTGCCTTATTAGATGTACAGGCAAATACCACGATTGAATTAACCGATAGCTTTGCCATGTATCCGACGGCTGCCGTTAGTGGTTGGTATTTTTCTCACCCTGAAGCACAGTATTTTAATGTGGGGAAAATCACTGCGGAGCAATTGGAAGATTATGCTAAACGGAAAGGATTAAGTGTCGAAAAAGCAGAGCGCTGGCTGGCTTCGCATTTGCATTAATAGTACTGATCTTCGTGGTTATGGGGGGGCTTTTGGAGGCTCACTCCTCTGGCTGCGCGAAGTATAATCAAAAAATTACCTCTATATAATATGGCCATTAGCTCAACTATCAATAAAATATCGCTTAATATTGCGGATATGGATCGACATTATTATCAAACTCATGATCTAACTATCGCGCAGCATCCATCAGAAACAGATTTCCGCTTTATGATACGTATTATCGCATTTGCGGCTAATGCGCATGAGCAACTCTGCTTTACTAAAGGGCTGGCAGATGATGACGAGCCTGAATTATGGCAAAAAACACTCTCAGGCGATATTGAGCTATGGATAGATTTAGGTCAGCCTGATGAGAAAAGAATTCGTAAAGCCTGTGGTCGCGCTGATAAAGTGATTATCTACACTTATCATGAACGTAAAGCAAAAGCCTGGTGGGAGCAGCAACAAGCCAAATTACAACGTTTCAAAAATCTACAAGTCATGCATATTCATGCGGAAGGTATTGAATCATTACTTAAGCGCTCTATGCAATTGCAGTGCAATATTCAGGATGGCATTCTGTATTTTAGTGATGATGAGACTAGCGTTAGTGTGACGCTAAATAAGCAGGGGATATAGGGCGTGTGGTTTTGCGAAATAGAGCCTCTAGTACTTTTAATTAACCTGAGTTCGGGATAAGCTGCCAAAGAGCGAGAATTCAATAGTACCCGAGTCTAACTTGTTCCTGCTTACGCAGGAATGACGTTTCTTTGGCTTCATAGCCGCGCTAGAACAAACTAAGGGACCGGTCCGTTTCAACGGAGAACCACTAAACCTTTTAGCACGATGCGCTTCGTGCCTCAGCACATCCTATGATTCAAAGTGGAAATTTAATTTCTGAGAGTCTATAGTAAAGATTGAAAACTGAATATTTTTCAGGTCTTGTGGGTATATAATTATCAGAATCAGTCACAAAATAGTCTATTAAAAAATAGAATCTAGCAGGAGACATTCATGAGTAAACAGGGCGAAGAAAAAGAGACCTTAGCAGATGAGGGAAAACCAGAAAGCTCTGCTCAAGAAGCTGAACAAAAAGATAACCATAATGATCCCGTACATCAAGTGACTAAAGTAGTTCTTTATGTTGCTTTAGCGATATTCATCATTTACCTGATGGCTGATCGTATGGCTCCCTGGACTGATCAGGCAAGGATTCAAACTTATGTTGTGCCTATTGCTCCACAAGTATCTGGGAATGTGGCATCCATCAATGTTGAAAATGACCAAGTGGTTGAATCAGGCGATGTTCTTTTTAAAATTAATACCTTAGATTATCAATTGGCATTAGAAAGCGCTGAATCTGCCTTGGAACTGGCAGGCCAGGAAATTGGAGCGAGTACGGCCTCGGTAGCGACTGCGCAGGCAAAAGTGGTTGAAGCGCAAATTAATCTGGAATATGTGATTACTCAGAGTAAGCGTGTTTTTGAGCTGGAAAAAAGACAGATTTTACCCGTTTCAGATGGCGATAAGGCCAGAGCAGCCATAAAGCAGGCGAAGACTCAAGTGCGAAGTGCTCGTACTGAATTAGAGAAATCTAAACAGCAATTAGGGCAAAAAGGGGATGACAACCCTAAAATTCGCTCAGCCGTCGCAGCATTAAAAAAAGCACAAATTGACCTGTCCAGAACCACCGTTGTCGCACCCGCCAAAGGAGGAATCACTAATCTAGTGGTTAATGAAGGGCAATACGCGAGTGTCGGCATGCCTTTAATGACATTTATTGATTTCGAAAGTGTCTGGATCAGTGCAAATTTTCGTGAAAATAGTATTGCCAATATCAAAGTAGGTGATTCAGTTGATCTGGCTTTGGATGTTGCTCCGGGGAGAATATTTAAGGGAACGGTCAGTAGTGTTGGTTTTGCGGTAGATAGTTCATCTCAAGGTCAGGCAGGGCAGTTACTCGATGTTAAAGGGAAAAGCGGCTGGTTGCGTGAATCACAACGTTTTCCTGTGATGATAAAATTTGCCGATGCAGGCTCAAGAGAGCCTGGTCTGCGCCGCGTTGGAGGGCAGGTTGATGTGCAGGTATATACGACTGAAAGTAATTTTCTGATGAATGCCATTGCCTGGGTTTGGATTCGTGTCGTAAGCTGGCTGTCATATGTCTACTAATCTTGAAAATACTCAGCATCATTTAAAGCGGCCAGGAAGTCCACTTAAAAAGCGTAAAGCTGCCTGGCAGAAAATGATGCAAGATTTGAAAACGGTCAAAATTTTACGCCTGTCTCTTGGTGTGACAATAGCTATGTCGGTGGCTTTTGCCATAAACTGGCCTTTGGCGATGTTAACACCTGTGTTTACGGTGATATTTTTATCTCTACCTATGCCCAGACCCAGTTTCCAGCAGGGGTTTAAAAATATGATGGAAACACTGTTGGGCTTAACGATTGGAGTGCTTTTCGCGCTGTTGTTATTACCTTACCCTTTTGTGTATGTCTTAATGATTGGACTGGCATTGTTTTATACT
>DAOVWV010000083.1 GCA_030636485.1 Methyloprofundus sp. | reverse complement strand
TTGCTCATGCTTCATTCTAATGAACCCGGGGGTAAGACTCAGTTCTATATCTCCTTGTAAGTCGCTCTGCTGTAGAAAAAATTTTGCCTGTAAATGGCTATCAATCTGCACGGCCTCGGGCAAGTAATGGCTAAAAACGGATAAGGGTAAGAGTGAAATTTTTCCCTCGAATACCTGCCCTTTATGGAGATCATTTTTTGCCAGTAGACACACCAAACCTGTACTGCCTCGTTGGGTCAGACATAAATCGGTCTGTAGCTGCATTGAGCCCAGTTTAGTAGACTTTATTTCTAGCGGTGCGGCTTGTATAAGCTGCCATTGACCTGCTGATGAGTGCTTGATTTTTAATTGCTGTATCTGCCCTTGCCAAACATGAGTAGGTGCACTCCAGGCACCTTGCATAGCCAACTCAAGATTTCCCTGATCACTTGCAACACTGGCATTAAAATGATGCTGTGCAAATTGTCCGCTACTAATAAACTTGAAACTATCAACTTTCATACCATTCAAAACCAGCCGCCGGGCATTAATATCCAGATCCAGTTTCCCCTCTCCCTCTGTTGATAAACGCCCCACTGCGTTCAAGCGACCAAGCTGCTGCCGCTGAAACTTTAAACCCTCCGACTGTAATTCAAACTGTGCAACCAGCTTATCCATAGCACCTTGCAATTTTCCCTGTGCAACTGCTGTACCCTGTAAATCCGAACTCAACTCATGTAAATTGGCAGCATCCAGCGTAAAATCAAGCGCATTATGTCCACCGATGATTCCCTGTATAGTTAAAGCATTGTCCCCCACATTAGCCTGTAATTGCTCTATTAACAACTGCTTTGCCGAATAGTGTATTTTTGCCTTGGCCTTAAGTGGCTTATCTAATATTTCCCCATCAAGTTTATTGAGCTCTAGCCAAATATCAGGCTGATCAAATAGCCTGCCAGAAAGTTGTGTATCCAGGTTGAAGTGACCTGTATATCCCGCCAAAAAAGAATCTAATTGAATATTCTTGGCTAATAACTGTATCTGGCTAGGGATCTTATCTGTCCAGCTGAGCAGCCCTTTAGCCTCAACTTCACCTGTTAAAGCCTTAAGCGTTAAGTTATTTAGAGTCAGTTGCTCAGCATTACCCTGCCCCACTAGATGCAACGCTCCTGAGATCAGGTCCTGAGCAAAAACATCTGTATCCAAATTGATTAAATAATCATCAACAGTCCCTTGTAGGGTGAGCTGCGCATTTTCACTGGCATACTGCTTAATACCCTGCATAGGCCATTGCAATAATGACCAGCGACACGCCAGATCGAACTGCGGGGATGCATGACTAAGATCTACCCAGCCTTGGGCATGGACAGCACTAGGCTGCTGAATATCGGTCTGCAAATAAATTTTCTGGCTATCCCCCTGTAAATGTATGCCTGCCTTTATATCACCTAATTCAGGATGTGGTTTTATAACCGTCAAATCAACGATAAAGGGAAAGCCAGATGCTAACTGCAACCCTGCATCGCCTTGTAAGCGAAACATATCACTGTCCAAAAAGACCTGGCTTAGCTGTATTTGTTGCCCTTGATAGTGTAAATTCAGCTTAAGAGCCTTTATTATATAATCTGTATTTTGCTGATGAATTTGCACATCATTAACGGCTAAATCCTGCACTTTCAATATCACCGGCATAACAAATGTCATCGCCTGAGGCTCTTGCTCTACAGGCTGGGTGCTGTCCAGCAAGACAGCATTCACACCACTCAAATGCAAGTAGTCAAACTCAAGCTGCTTAGCGAATAAGCCACTCAGATCCAGTCGGTAAGAAAGCGATTCTATACTTATATCCGCCTGCTCCATATGATACTTAAGGCCATATAAATGTATTTCACTTAATAGCAGGCCATCAACATCAGTGACCGATAAACCCGCCACTTTTTCAGTCAATTGCAACAACAGCCACTGGTTAACTTTTGGACTATAAACTAATAAAGCCAGCAATAGGACAAGCACCAGCAGCAGCGCAGAAAATAACCATAAGCCGCTATGCAAGATACGTTTCATAAGGCCGTACTTAAACTAAAGTGAAAGTGAACATCACCGGGATCTTCACTGGGTACTGCAATATCAACACGCACAGGCCCCACCACGGAATACCAACGTATACCTAAACCCACGCCTAATTTAATATTGGGATCCTTGGAAAACGCATCCCCGGCATCGACAAAAGCCGCCAGACTCCAGTTTTCAATAATTCTTTGCTCGTATTCCAGGCTAGCGGTGGTTAAATATCGCCCGCCAATCACTTCACCCGACTTATCACGCTGACCTATGCTTTTATAGTCATAGCCGCGTACACTATTATCCCCCCCGGCATAAAACCGGTAACTACTCGGCAGGTCTTCGAAGCTATCTACAGCCATGGCTCCTAAATCAAGCCGGCTTATCAGCCGGCCTCCCCAAAACGTAGCATAGGCGAACTTCACATGTAACCTGGCCTGAAGAAAACTCACTGACGAACCTACATTGCGATGTGCGCCATTCAATTGAAACATATACTTGTAGCCTTCCAAATAGTGACGGTCTGTTTTAGCTCTGACATTTGATAGGCTAATCCCGGGCACTAACAAGAAACTCGTTTGGTATGGCTCACTTTTAGTATTGCGAAATTTTTCTGCAACAAAATTTAACTGCTCCGCCAGAACCAACTGCCGATAAAAACGATTTGAAAGCCTCACCCCCAAATCAAGTTTTTTACTATCAATATTAGTTGTATCTTCAAAAGTAAACCCCGTAAAAAATGACAAGCGGTCTTTTAGCGGATTACTTAGGGGCATGACATACTCCATAATCAAATGAGATTTTTTTAATGACAAGTTCAGGTCTGAAATAAACTGATGCCCACGATCATTCAAGTACCTGTTTTTATAGCCCGCACTCAGTCGAAAACCCAAATCAGTATCGTACCCGACACCCGCAGACAATACATGCCTCGGTAGATTTTTTAATTTAACGACTAATGGGGCATAATAATCTTCTGCCTGTTTCTTCATGTATTTCAATTGAATATCTTTAAAATACCCCGCTGAGTCTAATAATTGATGTGATTTAACAATCAATTCCCGATCATAAGCCTGCCCCTTATCAATCGCCAGGTACTGGCGACTAAAATCCATATGCAAGACATTGGCTTCGATATCAATCTGATTAATATAATAGCGTCGTCCTGTTTGCAAGTGTAAGTGAATACTGGCTTTATTTCGCACAGGGTCAATATCCAGTCGTTTGATGGCAAAAGAGCTATCAAAATATCCCTTTGCATCTGCCAGAGTATGCAAGTCCTTTTTCAACTTTTCATATTGCCCATGATTCACTGTATCCCCTATTTTAATACTGTTTTCATGCAAAAATTCAGTAAAAAAAGTGTCTTCAGATCCTAGCCCTAATACTTGAACATCCAGTAAATCAATAAGCACCGGCTCCCCCGGGTCAACCGTAAATGAACTGATCCAGCAATCACCCTCCCAATTGAGCGATTTGCTAATCTCTGGATGATAATAGCCAACTGCACGTAATGCCTGCTGAATTTGTACTGTAGATTGCTTGAAGAAGCGCTGGACTTTCCAGTTTGGATCATCACAAGCCGCTTTACTTAACGACAAATAGGCGCGAACATTTGCTTCCTGCTCAGAACTCAAGCCAGTCACCTCAATTTCCGGCTCAGCATAAAGCAAACTGGCATAACTGAGAAAAACCAGCAATATGCCAAGAATACATAAATGAAAAATGGTGAAAAAGCGAGAAATATTCAAAGAAGCTGTATTTAGTGGTGACGGTTAAATAACATTTTATTGCACAGTATAGACTATGCGCAAGAGTCGTATACAGGCAGCCGGAATACAATATTGCTATAATGCCTAAGCCTGAAAATTAAAGGCATTCTCAATTTCTCTCATGTTAATGGTATCCTGAATCAGGTATAAATAATATGCTAAACATTCTTATTATCTGCACGGGTAACTCCTGTCGCAGTATTATCGGTGAAGCAGTATTCAATCATCTTGGGCAAGGTCGTATCAGGGCCTTTTCAGCAGGAAGCAAACCTAAAGGCCAAATAAATACGGGTGCCCTTACCTTATTGGAAAGGCATGGCCTGAATACCCGGGATCTATGCAGTAAATCATGGAATAGCCTTGATAGGCAGCCCTTTAATATCGTTATTACCGTGTGTGATAATGCGGCACAAGAAACCTGCCCAGCCTATTTAAGCTCCGCATTAAAAATACATTGGCCCACTGAGGAACCTAGCCACACCCAGGGTGGTGGCAATGAAATGCTCACTGCATTTGAAAATACCTATAAAATCTTTGAACAACGCATCACTAAAATGCTAGCTTTACCTTTGGATAGAATGAATAGCAACGAGTTGGCAAAAGAGCTTAATGCGATAGATTAGGCAGTATATATCAACGTAAAATAAAGGTATAATTCAGGTTTATATCTATATATCACCTGATTCGAGGAAACTTAATGAGTATCAAACTTGCTGACCGATTGAGTGCAGTTAAACCATCACCGACGCTAGCAATAACTGCAAGAGCTGCAGAAATGCGTGCAGCGGGTAAAGACATAATTGGTCTGGGGGCTGGAGAGCCTGACTTTGATACCCCTGAGCATATTAAAGCGGCAGGTATTGGTGCCATTAATGATGGTTTTACAAAATATACTGCCGTCGATGGTACGCCCAGTCTAAAACAGGCTATTATTGAGAAATTTAGCAAAGATAACGGCTTCGAATACAATGCCAAACAGATTCTGGTCTCTTCAGGCGGCAAACAGAGCTTCTATAATCTAGCTCAGGCCATATTGAATAAGGGCGATGAAGTCATTATTCCGGCACCGTATTGGGTCTCCTACCCTGATATCGTCTTATTGGCAGATGCGACACCGGTTATTGTCCATGCTTCGCAGGCACAAAACTTTAAAATAACCCCCGAACAATTACGCGCAGCAATTAGCGATAAAACACGCTTATTTGTTATTAACAGCCCATCTAACCCAACGGGAAGCGCTTATTCTTTAAACGAGCTAAAAGCATTAGCGGCTGTTTTACTGGATTTTCCTGACATTATTGTCGCAACAGATGATATGTACGAACATATCCTGTGGGAAAAAAATAGTTTCGTTAATATTCTTAACGCTTGCCCTGAATTATATGATCGTACTATGGTTTTGAATGGCGTTTCCAAAGCCTATTCAATGACAGGATGGCGGATTGGCTATGCCGCCGGCCCTGCAGAAATCATTGCGGGCATGCGTAAAATACAATCGCAAAGCACCTCTAACCCGACCTCTATTTCTCAGGTAGCCGCTGAAGAGGCTTTAAGAGGCGATCAAGGTTGCATTGATACTATGCTGGTTGAGTTTAAAAAGCGCCATGATTATGTCGTAGACGAATTGAATCAGATTCCCGGGGTTGAATGCCTCAAGTCAGACGGCACCTTTTATGTGTTCCCTAATATTGAAAAAGTATACGCACAATTAGAAGGCATCAATGATGATCTAGATTTGGCCGAATATTTTATTGAAAAAGCAGGCGTTGCCTTAGTTCCTGGCACCGCCTTTGGCTGCCCTGGCCATATCAGAATTTCCATCGCCACCAGCATGGAGAATTTACAAACAGCTTTGCAGCGCATTAAACAGGCGATTCTTTAAACAAGCAGATGATAGAATAATAATTTCACGGATAGCAACCCGTAAAGGGATGGTATCCGTTATTAACCACTAAAAACTAACACTTCCCTGCACCCATATTTTCTGGGTATCCTGATCTACACCTGCCTGTGTGGCAGCTGATGAATTATCAGCATTATAATAAGCATACTTTGCCAGTAACTGATAATGCTCGCCAAAACGTTTGGAAACCAGAAAGTCGTATTCATCGCCATACTCCCCATTCCCGCTCGAACTGCTAAAGTAATGATAGGCAAACATAAATTTCACACCATAAAAGCTTTTATCTATGGTGGCCTGAATATCGCGTACTCCCGTTGTCGGTGTTAACAGAAACTTATCTGCCCAACCCTGAAAACCATGATTCGTTCCCAAAGGCGTTTGAAAGGCATAAGTGCCATTACCGTTTAGTTGCTCCATTCCCGATTTAAGAGTAATACCCACATAAGTCGCTCCTAAAAGAATATTGTATCTATCTAAGTTATAACTGGCAGGGTTATTTTTATAACTACCCTGATTGCTATAGCCTATATCATAAGATAATCGTATATCATGTTTTAATCTGGGTGCTCCATGCATACGTACTCCATAGGTTTGAGTCGAATTTTCAGCATGATCATAATCGGCCAGCCAGTAAGCATAGCCAGTCAATGTGCTAAATCTCCCGAACTGATAAGAAAAATTCAATATCGGCAGATTGATTGTTTGCAAAGTCGAAATAACCGTTTGCACTTGCCCTATATAAATAAAGTTAAGTGTTAAATTGCTGATGGATTGATTGCTGATTAACAAAGAATCAAAAGTCTGCTCCATCTGTCGCCAGTCGTCATTACCAATAAAGCGCTCATTATCTAACTCTATGCGTTGTCGCCCCCCTTTTATTAAGGTACCGGGGATCCCCTTATACGTTAGCCAGAATTGGTTCAACTCTTGCACCTGTGGATCGGCCACTGTTTCATAGTGAGTATAGCCATTGCGCAAGCTATTAAAATCTTCCTGCATAGCAAGATTCCCTTCGTACTCAATATAAGCCTGTAAATTAAAGAAATCAGGTGTTAAATAACCTGCTCTTAAGCGCAAGGTATTGGCATTCGCTGTTTTCACAGGCAAATCATTCGTTATATGCACATTTTCATAGCGATAGCGTAAATCAAATTTAATTTGACCATACTCACCTTGCTGTCCCAGAAATAATGCATTTTCCACGCTATTATCGATATTAGTTGCCTGGGCTGAAGTCGGCATTAATAAAACAATAGGCCACAGAAATATAGCCGGAATCAGTTTATTCCCTGTACAGCAGCGATGC
>DAOVWV010000376.1 GCA_030636485.1 Methyloprofundus sp. | reverse complement strand
AGAAAGCTATAACAGCTGGCAAACACGCGCACAATCCGCCGCACAAATGCAGCTTAGCCTGACTAGCCACAAAGCAACACAATTATTAATTGCAGAAGTCAAACACACTTTAGAATGCTTTTTAAAGCAATACCCAATCAAGCTTAGCGCGCTTGAAGTAGCCCAGTCTGCCAGTTATTTAGTCGCAGAATTAAGCCGTGAGCGTCTGGAATTTATCGGCAGCAAATATGCCCAGCAATTAAACGATGAACTGAGGCGCAGCCTGGATGAAGCGACCTGGCGCAACTATCAAACCACATTAGAAGCACTGCAACAGCGCGTTGATCAACGCTGGCAACTCAGCCATGCCTGGTTAGAGGCACTGCTAGAGCATAAACAGCTGCATCATCTACAAAGTTATATCCCCGAAGCAGTCGCCCTGCTCAATGGTGGGCAACGCATAGACCGCCGTAGCAGCCAGGCAGATCTTGAGCTGAGCATCACCCAGCTCATGGGCGAGCACAACACGATTCAGCAACGTAGCCTGCATTTTTCAGTGGATGCCTTTCTGCAACGCCTACAGCATCATCAACAGGTCGTGATTCCCAGCTATCATCACTACCACCAGACACGCCAGGCCATTATGGTCGAACAGCGCGAAGCACTACGTCTGGAACAATTCAAGGCCAAACCGCTCAGCTCCTTTGTGCGCAATAAGCTGATCAATGAAGCCTATTTACCCATCATCGGGGACAATCTGGCCAAACAAATGGGGACAATCGGGGATAAAAAACGCTCCGACCTGATGGGCTTACTGATGATGATCTCCCCACCTGGCTATGGTAAAACCACCTTGATGGAATATATCGCCAATCGCCTGGGGCTGATTTTTATGAAGATCAACTGCCCTTCCCTAGGCCATGATGTCTTGTCATTAGACCCACAGCAAGCACCCAACGCAACCGCCAGACAGGAACTCCATAAACTCAACCTGGCACTGGAAATGGGTAATAACGTGATGCTGTATCTGGATGATATTCAGCATACGAATCCGGAATTTCTGCAAAAATTCATTTCACTCTGTGATGGCACACGGCGTATCGAAGGTATCTGGAAAGAGGTCACTAAAACCTATGATATGCGCGGCAAAAAATTCTGCGTAGTGATGGCCGGAAACCCCTATACCGAATCGGGTGAAATGTTCAAAATACCCGACATGCTCGCCAACCGGGCCGACATTTATAATCTAGGCGATATACTCGGCGGCATGGATGAACAATTTGCACTCAGCTATATCGAAAACAGCCTAACCTCCAATCCGGTATTAGCCCCGCTCGCGGTGCGGGAAATGGAAGATATTTACAAAATGATCGACATGGCCAAAGGTGCCAATATTGCCTCCACCGATTTAAGCCATCAATACAGCGGTGCCGAATTAAATGAAATACTCGCCGTGTTGCGTAAGCTGTTTGTCGTGCAAGAGCTGGTATTAAAAGTCAATCAACAATATATCAGCTCCGCCGCTCAGGATGACAACTACCGCACCGAACCCGCCTTCAAGTTACAGGGCAGCTATCGTAATATGAATAAAATGGCTGAAAAAGTCTCTGCGGTAATGAATGACGCAGAACTGCTGCAAATGCTCAGCGACCATTATCAGGGTGAAGCACAATTATTAACCACAGGCGCAGAACATAATTTACTTAAACTGGCACAATTACGCGGCAACAGCACTAAAACAGAACAGCAACGCTGGGAAACCATTATTGATGATTTTCTACGCAGTAAAAGCATGGGCGGTGATGATATTGATGCCGCCAGCAAGGTCGTTTCACAGTTAAGCTATGTCACCCAACACCTAAAATCCATCCATAAGGCACTGAGTACCAATGATACGCAACTGGCACAACCGATGCAAAGTATCAGCCAGCAAATACAAGCCCTGCAAGATACGATCAGTCAAAAAGATGTTGGTGTTAATATCGTTAATCAACCTTCTGCCGTCGTCGAAGAATCCATACAGCAACTGGCGAATATTATAGAAACCACCTTTATGCCAGTAGTGGCCTCAATGGATAAAAAGATTGATCTTGATCTGGCGATAGTGCGTAAGGTGAATGAGTTATCTGAGGATATTAAGGGCTTGCAGCACCGGACTAGGAAGGAGTCGGGGGCATGATGGTTGTTTTCTATGAGCTTGCCTCTGTTGGTCTATTTATATCAAATCTGCTGGAGAGTGAACACTGGAAAATGAAGGGAACCAAATATACTTTACGGTAAATCAAGAAAATCAAGGGGGCTAGAAAGCCCAGAAATATCTTTCTCCATAACGTGCGTATATATTTCTGTCGTTTTTACATCCGAATGTCCCATAAGCTTCTGTACTATAAACCTTTCCAGCACCTTGCTGTAGATCTTTATCATGTAGGATTTTCACATTTTCAAGCCTAAACTGTAACACCTCATGAATTGACTGCGGAATAACCACAACCCTATCTTTCCCTCCCTTACCATCCCGAATATAAAGTAGACCCTGCCCAAAATCAAAGTCCTGGATTCGCAAGCGGATACACTCCATAAGTCGAAGTCCACATCCATAAAGCAATTTGGCCATCAATAAATGACCACCACTCATGCGCATAAAAACCTCCTGAACCTCACTTTTGGTTAAAACAATCGGTGGCCTGCTCTGTTGTTTAGCCCTGACATGCCCAATATCATCAGCGACAGGTAGATCCAGTACTTTTGTATACAGAAAGACAATCGCATT
>DAOVWV010000240.1 GCA_030636485.1 Methyloprofundus sp. | reverse complement strand
GGTTCCGCTGAGCGGTGTCCAGTTCAATGCAGTCGATAATTGCTCCAGAGACAAAGTATTGACTGACCCTGTAAAATGCATGCTGGTATCGCTGCTACCCTTGCTCGCGGCAAAACTAAACTGATTAATTGATAAAATCCCGTCTAATACAGCGAGGTCTGCTTGCTTTAATAGTTTAAATTGCTGAGCGAAGGCAATAAAATCCAATTGCCCGGCTTGAAATGGAATCGCTTGAATTTTCAATTGCTGCCAATTAATAAAAGAATTCTGAGTGCGCCCTCGCTGTTTTGCCCAGTGTATCTGCGCATTTGCCTGATGCATATAGATTTTTTTCTCTGCATCATCTAGTCCCAGGTTTTTAACTGTGATGCTTGCCTGACTTATCTCATCTTGTTTTACCGTCATTTGCATATCAACTGTCCCCGTTAAATCAATTGCGGAAAATGCACTGGACTCCAGAAAGGGCAATAAATAATCCGCGACCATGGATTTCAGCTGTGGAATATGCACCGACAACTCTGCCACTTCAATATTAGGTTTAGTCTGATAATTCAGTAACGCATTAGCTTGCAGCTGCAAGACTCCCAGCTGTACCAATTTAAATTGATCAACTTGAATGCTCTGCTGCTCTGGCTGCCAGACACCCTTTGCAGTGTATGTCATCCCATTTTTTTTATTAATTTCCAAATAAACAGGCTCTATATACAGGCCACCTTGCACTAGACTCGCAGTATGATGCCACTCCCAGAGTGCTTCCTGTTTTAACGCACTGAGCTCTGTCACTAACATGATTTTCTCAGCTGCAACACGACCAGTCGGCTCCTCCAACGATACTTGCTTAAACATCGCCGTCATAAAGAATGCCTGCACAGCAGCCTGGTCTCCTTTTAACTCTACGTCAAAATCAGCAAGTCCTGAGCTGACCTTAACAGGCTCAGTTGAAAGCATGGCATTTAATTCTGCCAAATCCAGACCCTTTGCTTGAACCCCTAACTGCCATTTGCCTGCCCTTTCCTGTACATCAATAGATATTTCACCTGCAAACAGTGGCAAGTGGCTGATCTTTAATTGACTCTTTTCATTCTTGACCTGCAATGAAAAATCAAAGGGCAGTGCCTTGAATTTACTGAAATTAAGCTGCCCCCGCCCTTTTGAACATGCCAAATAGTTCTCCTGCCAGTTGAACTGTTGACACTGAATACCGAGTGAGGTGAACTGCTGCAAAGGAGGAGGCAATATCAAGGAAGCAGACTCCAATGATATTCGGGGAGTTTGATTAATATCCGTAATAGTCACTATGGCATTTTTTAAAGACCAGTTATCCGCCGTTATTTCGGCCACTGTGAGGCTTATGGAGTCCAGTGCATAGATATTCGATACACTGAAAAACACGCCAAAAACAATAGCTATGCAATCCTTTAAATAGGTATATTTTTTGCATTGGGTATGCCTAGGCTTAGAGTACATTTTATGTGATACCTAAATCACTAGTGCTTTATGTTATTACAAGACCTCAATTTCTTCACGCGACAGACCTGTTGCATCCATTATCGTTTCTACGCTCTGCTCTTGCCGTTTTAATGCCTTGGCAACTTCTATTTTTCCCTCTAGCTTTCCTTTCGCCTCTCCTTCAATAAAACCTTCGCCAAAAGATGTATCCATGACATTCTTGACTTCCCAGTACTCCAGCAGACTTTTTTGATACGATTCGTATTGCTTAGGCTGTAGATGTGCAAGCTCGGCTATATCAAAGCCTTTTTCAAACACGGGCTCTTTCAGTATTTGTGGAATATGGTCGAAGCTTTCCAGATTTTTTAGAAAATAGACCCATTTATCAAAATGTGTTTCCAACTCATCTTCCTGCTTGTTAAACAGGGGCATTTGCAAAAATTTAAAGTGCAGTTTGTCAAAAAATACATCGCCATCCTGATCTTTTAAACACACATCCCGTCTGAATTTTCGTTCCTCTTCTTTTTCATCATAGTGAAAATCCAGAATGGCAATAAAATAGACTGGCAGTAGTTTAAAATCCCAGCCCCCTTTTTTTGCCTGCTCTCTGATGGGAAAGGTGGAATAAAACAAGGAGCGATCTTTAAAGTAATTGACTTTTGCTTTTTGCATTTCGACAATAAATTTACTACCTGTTTCTGTCTGACAGTAAATATCGAAAATAGCGGTACGCTCTGTTAGTGTTTCATTTAACTGTTCCGAGTTGTTAAACAACAGTGTTGCAATCTGGTGACGGGCTGGCAAGAGTTGATTTAAAAAATCGATCAATAAGTCCTTACTCCCTTCTTCACCGAAGAGCTTTTTAAAGCCGAAATCTGTATAGGGGTTTAGATATTTTGCATTCATTTTTTTACCTTTTGCTACGACACTTTTGGTCATTGGGAGGATGACCAAAAGCCTAAGCTTTTTTATGCTGGATAAGCTGCCTCTATCATGGTTGTTGCAATCAGGCCATAAGCGATAGCCCAGGCTTCCTCAACTTCCTCGGTGTAATATTCGCCAAGACCTTGTTGTAATACCCATAACAAAGCAGCTCCCACCGTTTCATAATGAGCCACGTCAACACCATAAATAATATGTCGCTTGCCCATTTCCTGTAGCATCGTTTCTATTCCACTTAAATCATCTAATGAGTTGACCACGACATTCAAGGTCGTCATCAACTTATCCCCTTGAAAATCCAGTTTTCCTCTAAATAGCGATTTAACACTGGGGTCTAGTTCAAATAAACGTCCGTAAAACAATTCGGCAGCTTTTACTTTAATCGGTAACACACGCTGCCATGAGTCTCTAATCAATTGTATTTGCTCAGCTGATAAAGGGGAAGGCTCCTCTTCAATATATTGCTGCGTATATCTCGCTTGATTTTTTTTATTTTGCAGCAATAACAAAACAGCTAAAAAAAGAATAGTAAACAAAATACCATACATCATAAACAAACCCTCATTTTTATAAAGCGTGCATGCCTGAGCAATAAAGGACAATAATATCCGCAAGCACTGCCTGGGCTATACTTCACACGGTCACCGCGCGAAGCATAGCCATTTATTGCATCCATTTTTCTAAGCCCAGGTATCACGCAAAGTAACAGTACGGTTAAACACTAATTTATCCGCTGAACTATCTTCTGTATCCAGACAAAAATAGCCTACCCGTTCAAATTGAAAACGGCTGCCTAATTCAGCGGCTGCCAGGCTAGCCTCAACTTTAGCCCCTGCTATCACCTGTAAAGAATCAGGATTTAAAACATCACAAAAATTATCTTCTGCAGCAGGATTTGGCACATTAAATAAACGATCATATAAACGCACTTCAGCATCCAGCGCATGAGCAGCTGATACCCAATGAATCACACCTTTTACTTTACGCCCTTCAGGTTTCTTACCTAGCGTATTTTCATCATAGGTACAGCGCAGTTCAAGCACTTTGCCATCCGCATCTTTAATCACCTGATGGCACTTGATGACATAAGCCCCACGCAAGCGAACTTCGCCTCCTTCTATCAAGCGTTTGTATTTAGGCGGGGGCACATCGGCAAAGTCATCCTGATCTATATACACTTCTTTAGCAAAAGGAATTTTACGTTTCCCCATTGCTTCGTTTTGTGGATGGTTATTCGCTTCCAATTGTTCAACCTGACCATCAGGGTAGTTTTCTATAACGACTTTTAAAGGCTCTAAAACAGCCATTGCACGGGCAGCAGTATTATTTAAATCCTCACGAATGCAGTTTTCCAGTACCGCCATTTCTATTGAAGAATCTTTCTTGGTCACACCAATACGTTCGCAAAAATCACGAATGGCAGCCGAGGTAAACCCCGCACGACGCAAACCTGCAATCGTAGGCATGCGTGGATCATCCCAGCCACTGACATGATTCTCAACAACCAGTTGATTTAATTTACGTTTACTGACAATAGTATATTCTAATTCCAGGCGCGCAAATTCAATTTGCTGTGGATGACAGTCTATATCAATATTATCCAGCACCCAGTCATACAAGGGGCGGTGATCTTCAAATTCCAGCGTACAAAGAGAGT
>DAOVWV010000353.1 GCA_030636485.1 Methyloprofundus sp. | reverse complement strand
TGCAACGGGTACATTTTCATTGATTTTATGAATGCTTTCATTCAAGGGGCCTAGTTCAATGACTTCTGCACCTGTCGGTGCAATAAAGCGTCCATCCGATGTCCCGCCTCCGGTATCATCCAATGTATCCAGTCCGGTCACTTTTTTAATCGCAATATGTGCCGCTTCAATTAATACTCCGCCCGATGTTAAAAATGGATTACCCGACAAGCGCCAGCTGATCTCATAATCAAAATCAAACCGCTCAAAAATAGCCTGCACTCTTTGCCTGATCGTTGCTTCATCCAGCTCGGTACAAAAACGTAAATTAAACTGTAACTCTAACTCCCCAGGAATAATATTTTCCGCACCTGTGCCGGCATTAATATTCGAGACCTGTAAGCTGGTGGGTGGAAAGAACTGATTCCCTTGATCCCAGACTTCTTCGGTCAAAGCCTGTAAAGCAGGTGCAAACCCATGAATCGGGTTACTGGCCATCTCTGGATAAGCCACATGCCCCTGAATCCCTTTAACGATTAATTTTGCACAGAGAGAACCCCGTCGTCCCACACGTATAACATCCGCTATCTGCTTATCACTGGAAGGCTCACCCACCAGACACCAATCAATTTTTTCATGACGTTGCTCTAAAACTTCCACAACTTTCACCACACCATTGGTCGCCGGGCCTTCTTCATCACTGGTGATCATCATGGCTATGCTACCGTTATGATCAGGGTACTGAGCAATAAAACGTTCGACTGCGGTGACAAAACAGGCAATCCCACCTTTCATATCCGAAGCACCGCGACCATACAAACGCCCTTCCCTGATTGTCGGTTCAAAAGGCGGTGAGTCCCATTTCTCTAGTGGCCCTGTAGGGACAACATCAGTATGTCCTAAAAACACAAACAATGGTTTGGCTGTGCCACGCTTCAACCATAGGTTTTTTGTATCATTAAAATCCAGCTGTTCGGCCTTAAAGCCTATTTTCTCAAGTCGCTGCGTCAATAAAGCCTGACACCCCGCATCTTCAGGTGTCACCGATTCACGGCTAATAAGCTCTTTTAGTAAAGCTAAGGTATCACTCATAATAAAGTCTGGTAAGTCTCTGCGTTAAATCCAATAAAAAACTGCTCATCTGCCTGTAAAACAGGCCGCTTAATCAAGGTGGGGTTATCTAGTAAAAGAACTGCCACTTTTTCAGCATTTAAATCTGTTTTCTGTTCATCACTTAGCTGCCGCCAGCTGGTGCTCCGTTTATTTAACAAAGCCTCCCAACTTGCTTTAGCAATAAACCCCTGTAGCTGTTCCATGCTTAATCCATCGCCCCGAAAATCATGAAATTGATAGACAACTTCATTTTTATCTAACCATAGACGCGCTTTTTTAACGCTATCGCAATTTTTTATGCCGTATAAAATAATCATTTTTTATTACTCTGGACTACGAACTTAAGACGGGGCACACGTTATGCAGGAGTACAATAGCTTTAGCTATTGCTGTTTTGGAAAATAGCTAAAGCGTGTCCCGTATTAAGTTCGTAGCCTTAATCTGCTACAAAGGGCTATTTAATAATTCATCAAGCTCGGGCAAAGAGCTATCCTGCTTACGGCAGGTTTTATAAAACCCGACAAACTCCATAAAAGCCTGTTCTAAATCATCTAAAATCCCCTCTTCATTTTCACGCTCATCAGGTAAGACATCCGGTGAATCGAGGTATTCTTTTTGTAATGTCACTTCACTATTTAAAGCAAGAATGGCATAAATAATGGCATTACTGGAAAGTGTGTCTGACATAAATTTTTCCTATAAAAAAATGCCGAACCAGCATTGCTGGTTCGACATTATTAATGACTGTACTATAAGTACTTTACAGTATAACTTAAATGCTGGCTATCAACTTAGGAACGAGAATTCAATAATCCCCTCGTTCCTAAGTTGATATCCCCTATAATTTATCAATATCTTCTTGCGTTAACCCAGTACTCAAGATAATAATATCAATAGCAATCCCTTGTTGCTTTAAAGACTTAGCAACTTCTATTTTTCCTTCAGCTTTTCCTTCTACTTTACCTTCAAGCTTTCCTTCATTAAAGGCCGTATCCTTTACATTCTTAACTTCCCAATACTCCAATAAACTTTTATGGTAATTTTCATATTGCTCAGGCTTTAAATGGGATATTTCAGCAATCTCAAAACCTTTATTGAATATCGGCTCATTTAAAATACTGGGAATATGATCAAAGGTTTCCAGGTTTTTTAAAAAATAAACCCATTTATCAAAGTGTGTTTCCAGTTCATGAGCCTGCTTATTAAATAAGGGCATTTGCAGGAACTTAAAATGCAGCTTATCGTAAAACAGCTCTCCATCCTGATCTTTTAAACTCACATCACGCCTGAATTTACGCATTTCTTCCTGTTCATCGTAATGAAAATCAAGAATGGCTATAAAGTAAATGGGTAATAATTTAAAGTTCCAACCACCCTTTTCTGCCTGCTCACGAATGGGGAAAGTGGAATAAAAAAGCGAGCGGTCTTTGAAGAAATTAACTTTCGCCTTTTGCATTTCGACTATAAACTTACTGCCTGTCCCCGTTTGGCAATAAATATCAAAAATAGCCGTACGCTCTTTGGCCGTATCATTGAGGTTTTCTGAATTCTTAAATTCTAGAGAGGCTATTTGATGATGTGCAGGTAACAGTTGGTTCAAAAAATCAACCAGCAGATCCTTGCTACCCTCCTCTCCAAAAAGCTTTTTAAACCCAAAATCAGTGTAAGGGTTAAAATATTTTGTACTCATCACCTCCCCCTCTGCTCTAAAATAATTTTACAGATACCATCCCTTTTGAGGGATGGTATCTCAATATTTCCAGGCTTAATTAACGGAATATGAAAAAAATCCCTAACGTGATTTAATCACGCAATAATTC
>DAOVWV010000184.1 GCA_030636485.1 Methyloprofundus sp. | reverse complement strand
GTAAATAATAGTGGCTTGTCCCCTATTATTAAACAAACATAAATCGGGCAACCCGCCTAGGCTTCTTATTTTCTGTAAATGCTAAGGCATTAGGTAAAATAGGTTCTCCTACAGGGGACTTTCACCCCATTAGGTCACGCCCATGCTGGGCGTACCCATCACATTGACTTGACCGCAAAAGCCCTGCCACTTTTTGCGTCAAGTGATACAGTCGTTATGCATATTACTAACTGTAAAAAATTGACAAGTATTAAAAATGGATCTAAAGTCTAGTCTGACCAGTTTAAATAAAAGGATTAGACGCTATGAAAAAAAATACATGGCAACTTCAAGATGCAAAGAGCAAATTTAGCCAATTGGTTGAAAATGCTATGTCGAGTAACCCTCAGTTTGTTACAAAACATGGAAATAATGCTGTCGTTATTCTTTCATTTGAAGACTATAAAAAAATTACAAAACCTAAAACGGACTTAGTAGCCTTTTTAAGAAACTCTCCACTTAAAGAAATTGAGCTTGATATTTAAAGAAACGCTTTGAAGGTAGAATACTTCCTATAAATATAGATGTTTCAATTAAATGGGGAGCAATTCAAGGTAATGCTGAATTGCTAGGAAATCCAATGCCTGCAATAGATGGGCTTATTGCTGTTTCTGGGATTGTTCATAATTGCATTGTTGTAACAAGGAATGTTTCAGATATGAAGCAAAGTAGTGCAGAGTTATTGAATCCGTGGATAAAAAATGCCTAAATCGGGTAAGGGCGAGTTTTCTCTCTAGCCCTCCCCCTTCTTTGCTGTGAAGCGTTTAAGATTAAATTGATTTTTCCAGTTTTTGGCACTGCTGGACATTTAACCATTTCTCGCACCACACATTCAAAGCCGTTGCACTCCCCTGCATTAAATTAAATTCCCGTTTAGCCTCACCAGGCTGCTCGCATGGCCACCAGCTATGTGCAGCAAATTGACTGCGAATATAATCACATGCCTGGGATAATTCGCTTTCTTTTATTGAAATTTTTCTTGAGCCCATATACTTCTCCTCTGTAGGATAGATTCTCATTATCTGGAAAAAGTGTTACCGCTATTTATAAAATACCATAAATCAGAGATTTGCCCCCCACTTTTGTGGGCTAGAAAAGAGAACAAGCAATGCCGGAAAATCAAAAATACCGTATGATATGGCGTTTATCCATATTACTCCTCTTGATTATTAAAACCAATGCATGAACTAATAGGCGGCGAACTCTATAAAGCCATCGAATACACAAAAAATATTGACGAAGCAACAGGGCGCTCAATCATTGAGCAATTTCAAACTGACCAACCCGCATTGGCTCAAACAATATTTACCCTGTTCCCATCCATGATTAGCTCACAGAATCAGGGTATGGCACACCTATTTATGGACTTATGCTTTGATGTAATTTGTATTTATCAGCATGCTTTCGGTGAGATGCCAGCGCAAAATGAAGAGCGGTTAAAAAAACAAGCCGCTCTGATGCAGGCAGAGCTACAAAGCTTAATGTCACAAAACAAAAAAGCAACGAAGGCTCAAGCCTCCAACTCCCAGAGTTCAAAAAATGAAGTGACTCAGACTGGCTTAGTTAAGTTTATGAATGATTCCATTGATAGCTATGCCGCCGAAATCCCCAACAGTGCCCCGTCTATAAAAATCACCCAACAAATGACTTTTACGGTTATTCGCTTATTCAATATGCTTTATAGTCAAGATGATAGCCAATAAAGAATGAAGGGGTAATAATCCCGGCTACCAACTTAACACGGGACAAAAACAAGTAGGGTGGGCAGTTTTTTTTGCCCACCATCAAAGCTAACCACGGTGGGCAGACAAGATTGCCCACCCTACGTGTTATCGCTTGTCCCGTGTTAAATGCATAACCACAATCCCTTTGTACAAAAGGCAAGCCCCTCTTTTTCCAACCCCATGTCACACTATATGTTTCGCCAAACGATAATGATTCCCTAATATATTTTCAGAATAAAATCGCAATGTGTGGTTAACTGTTAATCAATGTGTTAAACCTTAGAAAAATACATTAGTGACCACCTCATGAAAAGCAACGTCAAAAAAAATCAACCGCTTTATTTTATCAATTCAGCTATCAGCAAGTGTCATCTGATTTGCCTAGCGTTTTGCTGCCTAGCATTAACAGCGTGTGGTAAAACCTATATACCTCATGCCGAAGAAAATTTTAGCGGTACTATCAAGGACAGCATTGAGGCTTCCAGCCCCGATTTTCAGGTGACTCCAACAGCAAAAAAAACATCACCCAATATTATTTTGATCGTTGCTGATGACCTGGGTTATTCCGATATTGGTAGTTATGGCGGTGAAATTAAGACCCCTAATCTCGATGCACTGGCAAAAAATGGCATTCGCTTTAGCCACTTTACCAGCAATGCTATCTGTTCTTCGACACGCGCCTCTTTACTAACAGGCTTGAACCATCATTCTGTGGGCACTGGCTGGCTAGCGGAGTGGGATTTCGGTTTCCCGGGCTATCGTGGCGAGATGTCCAACAACACGATGACCCTGGCGGAAATTTTAAAACAGCAAGGTTATGCCACTTATATGGTGGGCAAATGGCATTTAACCAATGCTAAAAACCGTTCACGTATCGGGCCTTTTAATTCATGGCCACAAGGCCGAGGTTTTGAGCGTTACTGGGGCTTTCTTGATGGTGAAACCAGCCAATGGAAACCGCATGCTTTAATCAGTGGTAATGAAATCCTTCCCCCTCACACCTATACCGACAAGGATGATTTTTATTTACCTGATACCTTGACCGACAAAGCCATTGCAATGATTAATGACTTGCGTAGCCACAATAGCGAAAAGCCTTTCTTTCTTTATTACGCCACGGGTACGCCTCACGCCCCGCATCACACAAAAGCAGAAGACCGGAAAAAATACCTGGGCAAGTACCAACAAGGTTGGGATAAAACCAGACAGCAACGTTTAGAGCAACAAAAAAAAATGGGCTTAGTGCCCGAAAATACCGTGTTAAGCGACTACACCCCAGGTGTTGAAGCCTGGAATATGCTCAGTGCCGATCAACAAAAAATGTATGCTCGGCTGGAAGAAAATTATGCTGCCTTTGTCGACAACATGGATCAAAATATTGGTCGATTATTGGCGCACATAGAAAGCATTGGAGAAAAACAAAACACGCTGATTATCTTCCTTTCTGACAATGGTGGTAGCCGTGAAGTGGGCATAGAAGGCTCATCCAACGCGCTCCGCTTCTTCCACAAAAAGCCTTCAACCACCGCACAAAACCTAAAAGATTTTGACCGCATAGGAGAAATCGAAACCCACCCCCACTATCCTTTAGGCTGGATGCAAGTCAGCAACACACCATTTATTCAAGCCAAGCGTACCAGCTACGATGGAGGCGCACGTGTTCCTTTAATCATTTCCTGGCCTGAAAAAATAAAAACCCCAGGTATTCGTCATCAATTTCATCATGTCACCGATATAGCCCCGACCATTTTAGAAGCACTCGGCCTAAGCCTACCCAAAACCTATCATGACAATACCATCAAGCCCATGGAAGGCACTAGTTTAAAATACACATTTAACGATGCTAATGCTCCGGATCAAAAAACACAGCAGTATTACGAAATTGAAGGTCATCGCGCTTATTATAAAGACGGCTGGAAAGCGATCAGCCATCCAGAAGCGGATCAAAGCCTAAGCAATACTCAATGGCAATTATTTAACTTAAAGGATGATTTTTCTGCATCTACCGATCTGGCACAGACATACCCTGAAAAAACAAAAGAATTAGAGCAGTCATGGTGGCAAGCCGCAGAACAATTTAATGTATTCCCTATCATTAACGTTCCTTTGCTGGAACGCCCTATGCATACAAAACTATGGCAAGATAATAATCGAAGTGATTTTGAATACCAACCGAATACCAATAGTATCCACCGTTTTCAAGGGCCAATTTTAATCAATCACTCCTATGTCATTCGTGCGGTAATAGACAGGGATGATGCCTCACAACAAGGCGTATTAGTTGCATTAGGTGACCTCTATTCAGGCTACAGCCTGTTTATTAAAGATAATAAACTGTATTATGAAATCAATACCGCCCATCATGTTACACAATTAATCTCTTCGCAAACCGTACCTGTGGGTAAAGATATTATTATCGAATACCGTTTTGATAAAGTGCCCTTAGCATTAGCGGTCACTCAAGGTTTGTTTAAAGACGGGATGGATTTTGACAAACTGTCTGTTTTACGTGGCACTGGTTCACTGTGGATAAACCATAAAAAAGTGGCCGAGCAAGCAATAGAATACCCTGTGTTTGCCGTTTGGGAAGGTCTGGATATTGGTCGAGACCAAATCACTCCCGTCTCCCCTGAGTATCAAGTCCCCTTTACTTTTAGTGGCACATTGAAGTCTTTGTCTTATCACCTTGACTAAACAGTGCCTAAAGTAAGCTTAATCAATAGCTACGAAACCCAACAGTCCACACTTTCATTTTTTGCCCATCGTCTACCTACTCTTTTTTATTGCAGGAACCTTTCTTTATTGATATTGGTCTATCAGGCGAGTGTCAAACCCCAGTCCTGGACTAAAACGCAAGGCCAGTTGCTTGATGCTAGAT
>DAOVWV010000322.1 GCA_030636485.1 Methyloprofundus sp. | reverse complement strand
CCGATTCCCGTACTAGGGTCGCCGTTTGCAGCAATCAGTGTACAATGAGAACCATCTAAGGCTAGTCCAATAAAATCAGCGGATGTCACCGTTGTGTCTGTATCCAGTGCTATCTCCATCAGTGTTTTTCCAGGGCTAATATCCGCCAGGCCGGTGGTAAATTGAGATTTCGCAACATAATCCTGATACGCAGGAACTGCAATAGAGGCCAGAATGCCAATAATCGCTACGACAATCATTAATTCAATTAAGGTAAAACCATGCTGTATTTTTTGTAGGTGCATTTTATTTTCCTGCATGTTATAGCAAATAAAGCTAAATAGTTAATATATCAAGCAATATCTATGCCATATTCAACAGTCATGATTGACAGAAAAACAGAGTAACAGACACTTCTTCGCAGACACTAAGGGCTGGCAATACCCGTTCCCATGTGAAAAAAATACGACATCATGGTGATTTTACAGAGAACTGTCCAGACAATCTCAGTTAATAAATCCATAATGTGTTACTAACTGACAATATATGTCACAATTCATCCAAATTCAATAAACCGGTCCGCCACCAACATTGCTTCAACCCACTGTCCCAACCCTGCAATACGAAACCCTTCAGCCACATCATTATCTTTTTTCCCTTGCCTGCTGGCCTCACTTGCATCTAGCAAGCCGCGTCGTTGTGCAGCCGAAATACAGACGACCAGATCTATATTGTGATCACGCGCCAAAGCACTCCAGCGCGCAACTATCTGTACTTCATCACTCGGGGGTGTCGCAGTGCGGAAAGCATGATAGGCTCCTTCCTGATAAAAAAACACGCGCACCACCTCATGCCCCATCTCTACAGCACATTTAATAAATTGGTAGGCGGTTTCTCCGCTATTAGACTGATAAGGACTGGAATTAATTTGAATGGCGAATTTCATAGTAAAATAATATTTAAACAGGAATATTGTCTTAATCCTAATTACTCCAAAGCATATGGCATTAGAGGTAGATGGGATTGATAGCAACTTCTCATTATCCACTGGCATCTGAGCTCTGCAAAAGCCGTCATTCCTGCATGCTACCCAGTCAAGCGTGGGCACAAGCTTTATCTGCATTTACCCGTAAATAATGAGAAGTTACGATTGATAGAGTTAACTTAGTGAATAATGGCAACTTTCATAATGATTTTTTTGGCCGCTCAAAGACATCAATCGCTTTGGCAAATAACTTAAAGTCATCTAAGTGTCGAGTTGCTATCGAATAAACAATCGCCCAATTTATGTCCTCATAGCTATGCACCGCCAGATTGCGAAACCCAACTGATTTTTTCATACGTTCTGCCAGCTCGGTACCAATAATACCTGCGACAGACAATATTTCAAAAACCTGCCCCATCGTATTAGGCGGTGGATAATCAGTGCCTGCAATCAAGTGGCTGCCTATATCAACACTTAGCTGCACAGCTCGCGTTAAATTCAGTGCAACAATATCCTGTGCATCAAAATCCCTTGTAAGTAATTCAGCACTCTCAGGACATTTATCACTCACCCGCTGTAATGCTCGACGTAAAGACTCTAGCTTTTGTTCGATTAAATCCCTATCCATCTATCCCGCCGTTCTTGTAAAATTCTACGTTGATAAGGCATAAAGTCAGATTCTGCATATAAGTGCTTGCTAATTAAATTTCCAAAACAAGTATCACTTCCTAAGATCCGTCGCCCATTAGCAATTATCTGCCCCAACAATGGTTCACCGACCTGTTGCAAGTCAATCAAATCAATGGGGCGCATAAAACGTTGTGCCAAAGCCTCAATCAAGCGTACTTTTTCATCATGTGTTAATACACGTTCTGCGTATACAGCCAAGTCAAGGTCACTATCAAATTTTGCACTATTATTCGCCACAGAGCCAAATAAAAGAACGAGCTTAATAAAGGGGTAAGCTTTAAATACATCGCGAAGCTGACTATCGTATGATGAACTCATGTTTCCAGTAATGTTCATGACGCGCCTAAATAAAATTTGTTTTCCAGCCGCATTTTTATCTCTCATTTAATTTAGCACTTATATTTAATGCAAATGCCTGGAGCTTAAGGTACATTTTATTAACGACAATTGATTTTATGACTTTTTCATCTAAATTTAAATAGTCATGCACAATTGCATTTCTCATACCGATAATTCTTTGCCATTCCTGTGCATCTTCGGCAGGTATTAATTGTAGCTCCATTAATTTTTCAAAGACAGAATAAGCATCCGTTGGTAGCACTTTTTTTTGCTGCTTCAACCAGTGTTTAGATACCCCAATGCAGGCTTCAACCAAGGTTTGCAGCAACCTTTCCGCACCTTTCCTCTCAACCCTTGTCCACGCGCGTTGTTTTAAAATAACATGAAGGGTCTCTAAATCTTCTGTACTTTCGTTCACATGTTGCTGAATAGCATCAATATAAGTATTAAGCATAATGTTTTCTATGATAACAGTGATCTATTTCCCATTTTGACATAATTCGTTGCTCTTCAGTCATTCTGCAATATTCGTTTTTACTAAAAAGTAGCGTGTTGTCTCGTATAACGGTATAGGCTAATGGTAATGGCACCTGATTAATATCTATGATAGATAAGGGGATATTAAGCTTTCCATGCCATTCTAATGCGAGCATTTCTGGTCTCAACCTACGCTCTACGGGTTCTTTAATATAGGTTTTAAAAACGACTGCCAAATCATAATCACTCTCAGTATTGGCACTGCCTCTCGCTCGTGATCCATAAAGCCAAATAATTTCCACCTCAGCATTTTGCTTTGCTAACTGGGTGATATTCTCCAGACACTGCTTTTGGTTTGTTTGCTTATTCATACATATCTTGCAAAGCACTTAAGCCCTGCTCTGCGAAAGTAAAGAGTGGCTGATACGTTGACAGCCTGATGATTTCTGGCTCCATATTCAGATAGTCGTGCACTAACGCATTTCTCATACCAATGATTTTACGCCACTCAACATCATTGACACTATTAACTCCCTGTTGAGATAACTTTTCAAAAGCTGAATAAGCATCAGCAGGTGCTACTTTATTTAACCCATAACTCCAATGCTTAGCGATTCCAATACACGCCTCTATCAATACCTGCAAGGTACGCTCTGAAGCCCGGTATTCGTAACGGTTTAGATCACGCTGTAGAATAATTTCGGATAAACATTGTAGCTCAATTTTTAACTCGCCAAGGTGCTCCCGCATTGAAAATAAATAGGGATTATCCAT
>DAOVWV010000234.1 GCA_030636485.1 Methyloprofundus sp. | reverse complement strand
TTTTGAGTATAACAATGACTGACTCTGCACTGGTAAGTTGCAAATGGTTACAGCAAAATCTCGATACCCGAAACCTTGTTATTCTAGATGCAACGTTCTTTTTACCCAGACAACAGCGCAATGCACTGGAGGAATTCCACCATCATATTCCCGGCGCGTTGTTTTTTGATATTGATAAGGTTGCGGATTTAGAAAATCCCTTGCCTCATACTTTACCGAATGCCCAGCAGTTTTCCGATGCAGTAGGAGAAATGGGAATTGATCAGGATACGCTGGTTATCATCTATGATAATAACCATTTTTTTGCTGCAGCCCGGGTTTGGTGGATGTTTCGGGTCTTTAGGCATGAATCAGTTAAAGTTCTGGATGGTGGTTTACAGCACTGGAAGCACTTAAATTATCCAATTGATTCAAATCAGTTATCGCCAGTTAGGAAAATATATAAGACACAATATCGCCCTGAGCTGTTATGTGATTTGACTCAAATGCTGCGTATTCAACAAACAGGGGAACGGCAAATTCTTGATGCACGTTCTGCGGATAGTTTTCAAGGGCAACGCCCACTGTCTGCTCCTGATCTACAGCCCGGTCATATTCCGAACAGTATCAATCTACCTTATGCCAGTTTAACTGACGCTGAGCAATATACATTATTGCCCGGTACGCAATTGCAAGTGCTCTTTGAAGATGCGGGTGTCAATCTGTCTCAAGCATTGGTGACTACGTGTGGCTCAGGTGTTTCTGCAGCAGTGTTGTTATTGGCTTTATATCAAATTGGCCTGACTGAAATACCTCTGTATGACGGCTCCTGGGCTGAGTGGGGACGACAGGCTGGTGCGCCTATCGGACGGTAATACGGGGTGTGGGGTACTTTAAATTAATGATACATGGAGAGGTGATAGCCATAAGAGGGATGAAATAATATTCAGGCCACCTGGTCTCGCGGAAATCTGGTTTCTGTAGAAAGATTTAATATTTGCACCACAGAGCGTACAGAGATTTTTATTGCGAAACCTCTATGTCTCCTGTGGTTATTTTGGATTTTCTTTATATTGTTTTTTGGGTAAAAAAGCGTTAAATTAACAACTTGGCTCTATTTTAGGTAACTTCTCATTATTCACGGGTAAATGCAGATAAAGCTTGTGCTCAGCTAGCCTGGGTAAGGTCGTCATCCCCGAAGTCTTTTATCGGGGATCTACGTTGAACATAAATTCCTGCTAACGGCATGCAGGAATGACGGATTTTTTAGAGTTTAGGTGCCAGTGGATAATGAGAAGTTACTATTTTAGAGTAACTCAAAACTAACATCCTAATCGTAAGGGGTATAGTCATGAGCAAAAATGTAACTCAAAAGTTGATTGAAAGTCATCTGGTAAAAGGGTTGATGAATCAGGGCGAAGAGATTGCCTTAAAGATTGATCAAACACTTACTCAGGATGCAACGGGAACCTTGGCTTTGCTGGAATTTGAGGCCATTGGAATGACGCATGTCCAAACTGAACTTTCTGCCCAGTATGTGGATCATAACCTCCTACAAGAGGATTTTAAAAACCCGGACGACCACCTGTTTTTACGTAGCGCATGTAAGAAGTACGGTCTCTGGTATAGTCGGCCAGGAAATGGTGTGAGCCATCCCGTGCATATGGAACGGTTTGGAGTGCCGGGGAAAACACTGCTGGGTTCAGACAGTCATACGTGTGCAGCCGGTTCATTGGGAATGCTGGCTATCGGAGCAGGCGGTCTGGAAGTGGCGATGGCAATGGCAGGCGAGCCTTTTAGCATCAATATGCCAAAAATATGGGGCATCAATCTAATAGGCGAACTTCCCGACTGGGTAAGTGCCAAAGATGTGATTCTGGAAATGTTGCGCCGACATCAGGTTGATGGTGGTATAGGCAAGATTATTGAATATTACGGCCCTGGGTTGAACTCGCTGAGTGCGATGGATCGACATGTGATTGCCAATATGGGGGCAGAGCTGGGCGCGACTACATCGGTTTTTCCATCGGACCAGGCGGTCAGGCAATTCTTGAAAAGTCAGGGACGGGAAGAGGCATGGCAGGAAATCCTCGCAGATAAGAATGCAGAATATGATGAATACGAGGAAATCAATCTGGCTGAACTGGAACCCCTGATTGCATTGCCCAGCAGTCCAGGTAATGTAGTGCCAGTGCAAGCAGTGGCAGGCAGAAAAATCTATCAATCCTATATCGGGTCGTCTGCCAATCCAGGGCTGAGGGATTTCTCGGTTGCCGCCGCCATAGTCAATGGCAAACAAGTGCATGAGCGAATTTCATTCGATATCAATCCCACGTCGCGTCAGATTTTAGAGAACTTGATTGAGCTGGGTTATCTTGCCAAGCTTGTTCATGCCGGAGCTCGCATCCATCAGGCTGGGTGTGGCGGCTGTATCGGCATGGGGCAAGCGCCTGCCACGGGTCGTATTAGTCTGCGTACCGTGCCGCGAAATTTTTCCGGTCGCTCGGGCACCCAAGAAGACCAAGTGTATCTCTGTAGTCCAGAAACGGCTGCTGCCTCTGCACTGTCAGGCATGATTACCGATCCACGTACTTTGGACATGCCTTACCCTCGGTTTGAGATGCCCGAAACCCTATGCCTGAATACCGAAATGCTGGTGCCTCCCATCGCGAAAGGCGACGCTTATGAACTGGAGAAAGGTCCTAATATCAAACCGCTACCCATTTTAGAGCCTTTGCCTGATCAACTCGAAGGCCCGGTACTATTAAAAGTGGCAGATGATATTTCCACCGATGAAATTATGCCGGCAGGTGCCAAAGTTCTGCCTTTCCGCAGTAATATTCCGGCAATCAGCCGGTTTGTTTTTAGCAGGATTGATGAAACCTACTACGAGCGGGCAATGAATTATCAGCAACAGGGTTCTTTTGTTATAGGTGGGGATAATTACGGTCAGGGGTCTAGCCGCGAACATGCAGCCCTTGCACCCCGTTATCTGGGCCTTAAGATGGTGATTGCGAAAAGTTTTGCCAGAATACATATGCAGAATTTGAGTAACTTCGGCATCCTACCTTTAATATTCATCAACCCAGATGACTGGCAAAAAATCGACCAGGATAATGTTCTTTCCATTCCGAATATACGGGCAGCAATCACAGCGGGAAATAAGGTAAAGGTCATCAATCTGAGCAAAAATGAAACTTATGACACCAAGCACCAAATGACACCACACCAAGTTGAAAGGGTGCTGGCGGGGAGTCTGATTAATCTGGTGAGTCACAAGAAATCTAATCAATAGGAGAAAATGTATAAAACTCTTTATTAGACAATAACTAATATTATTTATAGGTATTAGTTATTGCATTGAAGGGAAAATTGCAATGGAATGGTTCTTTATGTTTTAAACGAAATGACTTTTGCAAATAGATGGAGGGTACGATATGAATCAACTAACCAACAAAACTTGCGTTGCTTGTAGAATAGGCGCACCGCTAGCGACAGAGGAAGAAACCAATGAATTTATGCAACAATTACCAGGCTGGTCCATTGTTAAAGAGGATGAGGTAAGACGCTTAAAACGCGTTTTTACGTTTAACAATTTTGTCGATGCTATGGCGTTTACACAAAAAGTGTCTGTGCTTGCTGAAGATGAAAATCATCATCCTACTATTCTGACAGAGTGGGGGAAAGTCACCGTTTGCTGGTGGTCGCATAAAATAAAAGGCTTGCACGTCAATGATTTCATTATGGCTGCAAAAACAGACCAGTTATGAGCTTAAGAATGAGAAGTGACATAGGCTTGCCTATAAAGATAATAACGTGTTAACAAGGAAATAATGATGGAAATCACCTTAAATCATACAATTGTTGCTGCGCAAGACAATGTTGAGTCGGCTAAATTCTATGAGAGAATATTTGGCTTTGAATTTATTAAAGAGTGGGGACACTTTGCGGTCGTTAAGGTAAATTCCACCTTAACCTTAGATTTCGATACACAAGAGAATTTTTCCAGAAGCCACTATGCCTTCAAAGTTAGCGAGTAACAATTTGATGAACTATTTGAGCGTGTGAAAGCAGATAATATTAGTTTTGGCAGTGGCTCCCGTTCAAGTG
>DAOVWV010000355.1 GCA_030636485.1 Methyloprofundus sp. | reverse complement strand
TGTTTCTTGACGCAGAGCGTCGGTCTATGCATTCCCACGCAGAGCGCGGGAACGAGAAATTTATCACGTCATTCCTACTAAAAGCATGTATAAATGACGGTTCCTTTACCTCGGTTGAAACGTACTAAAGAGAGCAAATAGGCTATACTCTATAAAAAAACCTGGGTGCAATTGATTAAGAGTGTTGCAATGACAACATTGATTACTGGAGCTACTGGCCAAATTGGTTCGGAATTAATTCCAGCGTTAGCCGCTCTTTATGGAGCAGAGAATATTATTGCTCTGGGACATAAGCGAAAACCCACTTCAGACTTAGGTGGCTGCCGTTATTTTAGCCTGGATATCCGTGACCAATCAGGCTTGCAAAAACTCGTGCAAAGCTATCAGGTGGATACCATTTTTCACCTGGCTTCATTATTATCGGCAGTGGCCGAAAGTAATCCACAGCAGGCCTGGGATATTAATATCAATGGCTTGCTTAATGTATTGGAAACCGCTAGAAAATATCAGTGTGCCGTTTTTTTTCCTAGCTCAATTGGTGCTTTTGGCCCGAATACGCCTAAACAAGATACGCCGCAAGATACGCTACAGCGTCCCAATACGCTTTATGGCATCAGTAAGTTATCCGGGGAATTATTGTGTGATTACTATCATCAGCACTATGGGCTTGATACGCGTGGATTAAGGTTTCCCGGTTTAATTTCCTATCACACAGCGCCGGGTGGCGGCACGACTGATTATGCAGTCGAGATATTTGCTGCTGCTGTGCAAGGTCAGCCATATCAATGTTTTTTAGCAGCGGATACGCAATTGGATATGATGTATATGCCCGATGCGATAGCGGCTATCATTAAATTAATGCAGGCAGACTCCCGCCATTTACAACACCGCAATGCCTTTAATATCAGTGCGATGAGTTTTACCCCTCAACAATTAGCCAATGAAATAAAAAAACATTATCCTGATTTTACCATCCACTATCAGATTGATCCGCTACGCCAGAGCATTGCTGACTCCTGGCCGCAGCAGATGAGTGATGCTGCGGCTCAGAATGAATGGGGCTGGCGGGCAGAATACGATTTGCCTGCGATGGTGATTGATATGTTGCAACATATGAGGAAAAAACTATGTTAACAAAATTACTACCAGTGCTGAGTAAACATGTGCAGACACTGAGTGATGCCGGTACGACTAAAGGGCATGAGGCGATTATCAGCGGCTTTCAAAAGCCAGAAAATGGTTTTGGCCCCAGGGTCTTGTTGGAGGGCTATTCAGACAGGGCGTTTTTAAGAATGAATAGCAACGCCTATTTAGGCTTATCAAGCCATCCTCAGGTGATTGCGGCAGAGATAGAAGCCGCGGAAAAATATGGCGCAGGACCCGGTGCGGTACGCTTTATCGGGGGAACATACCAGCCGCATATAGAGCTGGAACACAATCTGGCTAAGTTTCATGGACGTAATGCCGCCATGCTGTTTAGTTCTGCCTATGCGGCAGTTATCGGTACATTGCCAGCCCTGATCAACGAAGAGACACTGGTGATCAGTGATGCATTGAATCATAACTGTATTATCAATGCGATTCGCCTCTCCAAAGCAGGGGGCAAAGCTGTGTACCCACATTTGGATTTGAGTGAACTGGAAGCCATTCTGATTAAGCACAAGGGGCAGTTTAAACGCGTTTGTGTTATCAGTGACGGTGTTTTCAGTATGCGTGGCGATCATGCTCCGCTTGATGAAATGCTCATGTGTTGTAAAAAGCATGAAGCCGACTACGAACAAGGCATCATTACGATGATTGATGACTCGCATGGTGTCGGCGCATTTGGAGCGACAGGGCGTGGCACCGAGGAAGTAACTGCCGCGCGGGCAGATATTTTGATTGCTACCTTAGGTAAAGCATTTGCTGTTAACGGAGGCTATGTGGTTGCTGAGCAGGGCGTTATTGACTATTTAAAAGAAACCGCGGCATCCTATATTTATTCAAATCCAATGACACCGGCTGAGGCCGCAGCTGCCAATGTCGCGATTAATATTGCCAGCAGTGCCGAAGGTAGAGGCTTATTGCAATCAATGAAAGCTCTGGCTAATCAGCTCAGGCTGGGGTTAAAACAGGCGGGGTATGAAACCTTGCCAGGTGAGCATCCTATCGTACCCATACTGATTCGGGATACGCAAAAAACCAAAGCTCTGGTACAACATTTGTTTGAGCATAATATACTGGCCACGGGTTTGAATTATCCTGTCGTCGCAAAAGGCGAGCAGGAAATTAGATTACAGGTGTCAGCCTGCCACACTCGTAAAGATATAGACTATTTTTTGCAGGTATTGGCTATGAGCGCACCACCCTATGTGGTGGACGGTTGATCCTCTTTTCTCTGATACCATTTTAAATTTAAAAAATATCCTCATCTGTTTTTATATATTCCCACATTTCATTTTGGTGTAGCCATATTGGGTCTGCATTGTTTTGAATGTACTCGTCAACATCCATTCCATCAATGGTTGGTGGCCTGTTGACTCTAACTTGCTTGCCATTCATAAAAACCCACATATATTTCTTTTGCCTTTCTGCTTTGGCCTTTTTTTTGGCTCGCTTCTGTGCAGCGGTTAATTTCTTTTTTATCTTTGCCATTTTTTGGATTATATTATGCTGTTGATGAAACTGTAAAAAATCCTTATCTTACACTTTTATAGCATTATTTTATTGTTTCTCCGTTCATTTTTTTAAGGAAACACTATGCCTAAACCCATCACTCCCTTGCTCGCAGCCGATGCCATTATTGAATTGACTGATTTACCCGGCCGTCCTATCGTATTGATAGAACGCGCTAATCCGCCTTTTGGCTGGGCAATTCCTGGCGGATTTGTGGATGTCGGTGAAAT
>DAOVWV010000209.1 GCA_030636485.1 Methyloprofundus sp. | reverse complement strand
GAAGATGATGGGTGTACACTTCGCACGCTGACCGCGCGAAGTATACACTCTAAAAAGGCGAGCTAAAAAAGTCCTTAGCTCATACCCAGTTTCTTTTCTAAGTAATGAATGTTCTGTCCACCTGATGCAAAAGCACTGTCGGCCATAATATCCTGTTGTAATGGAATATTGGTCTTAATCCCATCAATAACCATCTCACTTAAAGCGGTTCTCATGCGTGCGATAGCGCTTTCTCTATCATCGCCATGAGCAATGAGTTTACCAATCATTGAGTCATAATAAGGGGGGACTTTATAACCATTATAAATATGTGTTTCACAACGAATACCAGGTCCGCCAGGCATATGGAAAACATCAATAGTACCTGGGCAAGGCATAAAGGTAACTGGGTCTTCAGCATTCAATCGGCACTCAATGGCATGACCACGTAGCACAACATCATCCTGAGTAAAAGAAAGTGGTTCGCCGGCAGCGATACGTAATTGCTCTTTCACTATGTCTATTCCTGTCACCATTTCAGTCACTGGATGTTCAACCTGTACACGGGTATTCATTTCTATAAAGTAGAACTCGCCGTTTTCAAATAGAAACTCAAATGTTCCAGCGCCTAAGTAACCAATATCAACACAAGCTTTTGCACAGCGTTCGCCAATAAATTTACGTTGTTCTTCGGTGATCCCTGGTGCGGGTGCTTCTTCTACGACTTTCTGGTGGCGGCGCTGCATAGAGCAGTCACGTTCACCCAGGTGTACCGCGTTTCCATGTGCATCGGAGAGTATCTGGATTTCAATGTGCCGTGGGTCTTCCAAGAATTTTTCCATATAGACAGAATCATTACCAAAAAATGACCCCGCTTCGGATTTGGTCAAGGCAATGGAGCTGATCAATGCACCTTCGGTATGGACGGTGCGCATACCACGCCCTCCGCCACCACCAGATGCTTTGATGATAATTGGGTAGCCAATTTCTTCAGCCAGTTTAAGGTTCGTCGCGTTATCATCCCCAAGAGACTCACCATTACCTGGTACGCAAGGAATACCTGAGGCGATCATCGCTTTTTTTGCCTCGATTTTATCGCCCATGACGCGAATGGTATCGGCTTCAGGCCCTACAAAGGTAAAGCCACTTTGTTTCACCTTTTCTGAAAATTCGGCACTTTCTGCTAAAAACCCATAACCTGGGTGTATCGCTTCTGCATCGGTTACTTCCGCAGCACTAATCAGTGCGGGGATATTTAAGTAGCTATCAATAGAGGCTGGCGGGCCAATGCAAATAGCTTCATCAGCCAGGCGCACATGTTTTAAATCACGATCTGCACTGGAATAAACGGCAACCGTTTTAATGCCTAATTCACGACAGGCACGTAAAATACGTAATGCAATTTCACCACGATTGGCAATAACAAGTTTATCGAACATAGTTTTACCTCGTTATTATTCTATGATGAAAAGTGCTTGATCATACTCAACGGCCTGTGCATTCTCAATTAATATTTGCTTGATGACACCCGATTTATCCGCTTCGATCTGGTTAAGAATTTTCATTGCTTCAATAATACAAAGCGTATCACCTTCTTTTACTGTATGACCAATTTCTACAAAAGGTGCAGAGCCCGGTGATGCTGAGCGATAGAACGTACCAACCATGGGAGATTTAACAGCATGGCCAGATGGTTCATTAGTTGCGGCAACCGCTTCAGCGGCAGCAGGCGCAATACTGGGTGCTGCAACAGGAGCAACAGCAACGGGGGCTGGTGTTGATGAATAGCGATTGATGCGGACTGATTCTTCGCCTTCGGTGATTTCGATTTCAGAGATGTCAGATGCTTCAATGATTTCGATCAGTTTTTTAATTTTTCTAATATCCACGATTTATTTTCTCTCAAGTAATATCTGTTGAGCAGCCTGTAAGGCCAGTTCGTATCCAGATGCTCCAAGTCCACAAATAACACCCTCTGCTATATCAGAAAAATAGGAGTGTTTACGAAACGGCTCCCGGGCATGGACATTGGATAGATGGACTTCTATAAAAGGAATTTTTGTTGCTAATAAAGCGTCACGAATCGCGACGCTGGTATGTGTAAATGCAGCTGGGTTGATAATGATAAAATCGACTTGATCCGCAAAAGCCTGGTGAATCAGCTCGACAATCTCATGTTCTGCATTATTTTGATAAAAATTTAAAGTATTGCCTGCTATTTTAGCCAGGCTTTCCACGCTTTGGTGAATATCTGCTAATGTTTTATTGCCATAATGACCCGGTTCCCGTATACCGAGAAGATTGAGGTTTGGGCCATTAAGTATTGTAATTTTTGCCATTCTGTACGTTATTTTTTATTATTTTACGTAAGGAAGTGCTAATTTTGCCTAATTTGTAAGGTTTTGTCCAGATATATGTTTTTTAGCAACAGTTCGCGACAAAACTAGCCATTTTTTTGCCACTTTTTATGAACCTAAAAAAACACGTTGCTCACGGTTTCCAGGAGTATTGTTCAATAGGTAGATTATTAATGTGGCTGGTATTACCTTGAAAGGATTATGCCTCATCGCCTTTCTTTATTGATCATCTAGCCATGCCATAAATATCTCATAGCCTAAGGCCAGAGTAATTGCACCGACAAATAATCCCAGAATACCAAATAGCATCATGCCGCCGATGGCACCGAGCAGGATAACCAAGGTTGGGGTATCCATTCCCCGACCTAGTAACAGGGGCTTTAGAAAGCCATCACTCATGCTGACAAGAAGGCTCCATATGGTAAAAATGATTGCGGGTGTTGTCGCTGCAACAGAAAAGACATAAAGGATAACGGGAAGCAAGACTAATAGAGGGGGTAATTGAGCGACAGCAAGAACCAGAATAATAACGGTCCAAAGTCCCCAGCCTGGTACGCCCATAAAATACATACCTATACCCCCTAAAATAGCCTGGATAACAGCAACCCCTAAGACACCCTGTGCAACGCTACGTATGGTTGCAGTCGCTAGGTTGGTGAATTGTGTGCCCTGCTCCTTGTCTGTAAGGCGAGACATGATTTTCAGTGTAACAGCATATGCACTTTTGGTGTTTGCCAAAAAGACACCAGAGATAATCAGCGAAAGCATAAACTGTAGGAGGCTGCCACCGATACCGGCAATGGCAGAAATAAATGCTTCCCCCAGTTTTTTAATTTGGGCAGTATTTTGTTTTAATGTTGCCTCAAGATTACTTGATGCCTGATGCCAGGCGGCATAAGCTTTATCGCCAATTAAAGGCCATTCTTTCACATTCTGGGCAGGGGGTGGAATCTCCAGCGTTCCATCGCTAAAGCCTTTGGCCAGATAGGTGGAGGTTTCAATTAATGAGCTGGTAATCATGATTGCTGGGCCAATCAGTAGGCTTAGGGCAAATAGGGTATACAATGTGGCGGTCAGTGTATCACGCCCTCCTAGCGCAAGGCTTAACTTGCTATAAAGTGGAAAAATGGCGACTGCAATAATAATGCCCCATACTACGATAATCATAAAAGGCTTGATGATTTCAAAGCAAAGGGTAACAATTAAAAAAATCAGCGCGAGGCGAATGGTGACTTCCATCACTTGGTTGGTGAATGTTTTTTCTTCCTGCTTTATATTGGGAGTCATATGCTTCGCTCTTTTTTTTCGGGTTTAAGAGAATAAATGTATAATCAAAATTTTTGCACTAAAGCAGTGCGACCAGGCTGTGCCTGAATCCTATTCTTTTCTTGAGATGTTGCGTTATTTTACAGACAGGATTTAATAAAGGCAGACGTTACCGTGTCCATTGTTGATATATGGTTGATATACCAGCCGGGCCATGTCTCCCTAACATAAGTCGTCAAGGTATTTAGATCCGCATTTTCTTTCCAGCCCTTAATAATAGATTCTAAGCCTTCCAGTGCCTCAATATGTTCACCGTGGTGGCAATGAAAGGCAGGAAACCCATGAGTTTCCATCAATGTATTTTCTCGCGCAAAGTGTGCTTTGGTATGCTCTAACCATTGATCACATAAATCATTTATTCTAATGTTATCATCATTCGCAATGGCGGTGCTAATATCATTAACAATCATTAATTCTTCATGATGCACTGTATTCATGGCATCCATTGCAACCTGAGGGATTTGCCCGGCCTCTAATACATTGTTGTTTTGCATATTGTTTTCTCCACTTAATATTTTTTTATTTTACTATACTATGAATGAAGTATACGAATTTATAAAAAACAGTGTGTTTGATAGCGATGTTTATATAGATAATCAGATAATTAGGCGTTTAATAAAAGATGTGAAGTTAGATTTTTTTCATTCCATTTT
>DAOVWV010000346.1 GCA_030636485.1 Methyloprofundus sp. | reverse complement strand
GAAGAATATAAAAAAATCACCTTGCGTGGTGAACTAGAAGTCCCTCCCTTTCATAAGCGCGGCAAAGCGGATGACTCGCTGGGCAATAGTTTTTGTACCACCTGCCATTTAACACCGCCGCACACTAAGAGTATGCGTACGCGTACCTTTATGAATATGCACACCCAGTATATCGCCTGTGAAACCTGTCATTTTCGCCCAGAAAATGTGCAGTTAAGTTATCAATGGCAAGATACCCGCGATGCAAGTTCAGTACAGGCAGTAGCAAAACTGTTTCGTCAGGAAATCCAGCCTGAAAAAGAGCCCAAGGCAGAGCCCATGCAAAAAGCAGAGCCTAAAAATCCCTTTGTTAAAATAACGCCTTTTTATCAACAGCAAGCGGTTGGCTTGCGTAAAAGCGAAGCCTTTGCCGTGGAAACAAAGAAGATATGGCAGCAAAAAGGCTTAACGCCCGAGAAAGTGGAACGCCGCGCATTGATACATGCTCCTTTATCTGAAAAAGGACCAAAATGTCAGGCCTGTCATAGCGATAAAGAAACCTTATTTGATTTAGCAGACTTAGGCGCAACAAGCTATCAAGCTGAAAAGATTCAGAATAATATTGTGACTCAGTTCTTCAGCCGTTATAAAGATGAGGAACAGCGTATTCGGATTATGAGTTTATTGAAATAAGGGCTAAAGAACATAGGATGTGCTCACAATAGCAAGCACATCAATCACCGAAAGATGCGCTTCGTGCCTCAGCACATCCTATGCCTCTCGCCTTAACTTAGTGGCATTGATGCGCGGTACATGGGAACGAAAAAGAAATTAAGCCAACGATATAGCACAAAGCATGAAAACCAACAAAAAGTATCAACTGAATAATATAAAATGCTGGATTGCATCCTTCCTGGCCTTGTTACTATGGGCCAATATTGCCACAGCCGCACTACAGATCCCAGTGGCCAAACAAATCACCGCACTACAGGCTGACTTTAATCAACCCAGTGATATTGCAGTAGATGCACAGGCTCAGCTGTATGTGCTGGATGCCATGAACTCGCGTATTATTGTTTTTTCTGCTCAGGGGAAACAACTGCGTGAAATAAAACCGACAAATACTGAGCACAGCTTTAAGCAGGCCATGGGTCTGGCTATAGATAAAAAAATACTGTATATCGCAGACTCACTGCAACACCGCATCAGACGGTTTAATTTACAGGGGAAATGGCTAAGTGATATTAATCTATCCGCACCGCCAGTTGATGAAAAAACCACAAGCAAGGTATCAACTGCCCTGCCCGAGCCAGTTGCCCTGCTGATCCGTAATGAAGAACTTATTTATGCAGATCGTCGTTGGCATAGAATCTGTTATCTTGAGCTTCCCAGTGGCAAGCAAAAGCGCTGTGTCGGTGAGCGCGGTGAAATGAATGGTCAGTTTCAATATCCCTTTCAAATAGCTCAGGATCGAGATAATTATTTAAATGTTGTCGATGTGCTCAATGCCAGAGTACAGGTATTTGACCGTAGTGGCCGCTACTACTCCCAGACCGGGCGTTTATCGCTGGACAAAATGTACCGCCCCAATGGGAACACATTTGATGCACTGGATTTTCAATATATCAGTGATAGCTACCTGGGAACAATCAGCCTTTATCTACAGGGACAGTTTTTGGGTCTATTACAGGATACTCAGGGAAAAACCCTTAAATTTAGCACACCGGCGCGCTTACATTATGACCCGGCGGGCTATTTATATGTGGTTGATAGCCAGGCTCATAAAGTACAAAAAATAGAGCTGGATTATCAGCCACTAGCTAAGCATCCCGCAGATAATTCGGAAGTCTCGCGTAAGAACTGCGTTATTTGTCACTACAGCTGGGGCAATGATGCCGATAACAGCAAGCTACGTGATAGCCAGGATGTATTACCCGTTGCCTCAATGAATATGTGTTATAGCTGTCATCATGGCGCAGTACTGGATTCCAGACAGGCAATTCCTTTTGGCGAACAGCATTCCACGGTTTATGACCCAGAGGAAAAAAAACAGGCTTATCATAAAAAGCCACTGCGTGAAGATGAAATCCCCGAGCTTTATCCACACAGCGATAAAAATGACCTCACCTGTACCAGTTGTCATACCCCGCATAACGATAATGAAAACCAGCCCACCCTATATCAGGACAATCATAACGCCTGGTTACGGGGTGCCGATTACGGCAGTGAGCAGTGCGAAGCCTGCCATGAAAAAAACACCAAAAATTCTGGCCGTGAAGATGAAAAGACGTTTGGCTTAAACCATCCTCTCGGTGTCAAAATGCATAAGCCCGCTAAAAAAGCGCAGCATTTATCGACCGATGATCCGCATTTACAAAAAGGCCTGCCTGAAGCCCTATTGGCAGGTGGTGCCGTCTTAGGCAAAGAGGATGCCATCGTCTGTCAGTCCTGCCATCAGGTACATCAGGGTAAAACAGAAAACCTATTGACCCAGACAGATGAAAAAAGTGCGCTTTGCGCAAGTTGCCATAAGCGCCAGGCAACAAAAGATAAAAAGGCGGCACATAAGGCCGGGGTACACCCCGTCAGTGTCAAGCCTGAAGACCCGATGAAAAATAAGGACGAGAAAGTCGTCACAGTCGAATGTGCCAGCTGCCATAGTGTGCATAAAGGCACTTTGGACACCGCCTTATACCCCGATAAAATCAATAATACCGATAAATTATGCGTAGACTGCCATAAAGAACTGGCACCTAAAGATGAAAAAGCGGCGCGCAAGGCCGGGGTACACCCAGTCAATGTGGAGCTGGAAGAGCCGGTAGATATTCGCGGCGTTAAAGTTAAATCGGTACAGTGTTCAAGCTGCCATACCATGCATGACGGTACGCCGGACACATTTTTGTTCCCTGATAAAATCAAGGATGCAGAAGAACTCTGTATAGGCTGCCATGAGCGACAACATGCAAAAGATGAGGAAGAGGCCGTTAAAAAAGGCATTCATCCAATGAATCTG